>JAOUME010000229.1 GCA_029881655.1 Deltaproteobacteria bacterium
AGGCAAGAAGCGCATGAAACAGCTTGGCTCGGTGGAAGTGCCGCAGGAAGCTTTTTTGGCGGTTTTAAAACTAACGGATTAGGTGTTTGTGCCAATCCGGTTTTTCCTGCTCAAAACCTTTTTTGAGTCGATAAAATAGCAGTCAGGATGTTTGTTGTCTGTTATTTTATCAGTCTGATTTTATGTCCATAGAATCTCATATCAGCTTTAATGGAATCGAAAAAAAATATTTAAGAAAAGAGCCGTTATTTCGGGATCTGAGCTTAAGTATTAAACAGAAGGAATTTGTCTTTTTAACCGGAATTAGTGGTTCCGGGAAATCGACTTTTTTCAAGCTGATCATGGGACTTGAGATGCCTGACAAGGGATCGGTTTGCTTCAACGGTGAGACAGTCAACCTGATTCCTCCCCGCCAAATGCCCTACCACCGCCGCGGGATCGGGATCGTTTTCCAGGATCTCAAGCTGCTTCAAAAAAAAACCGCCTATGAAAATATCATCCTACCCCTGTTGATTAGAGGCGTTTCCAAAAAGCAAATCCAATCGGGCGTTAAAAGAGTTTCTAAAAGGTTATCGATTGAGCCGATTTTGAAGCAGCCGGTGCAGGCTCTATCGGGCGGCGAACAGCAGCTTGTGGCGATTGCCCGAGCCACGATCAGCGTACCCAGGATTATTTTGGCGGATGAGCCCACCGCCAATCTCGATCAGGCGATGGCCCACAAGATTTTAGAGACGTTTAATAACTTAAATGCCAATGGAGCCACGGTGATTATCGCGACCCATGACGTGGGTTTGATCAAAGCCTATCAAAAAAGAGTATTGCTTATCAAGGATCAAAATATAATCGATGTTGAATAGATAACCGGATAAAGGAAAATGTTATTTACCAGCTTCAAGCAAACCCGGGACAATGTCAGGGACAATTTTTCGACGACTTTTTCCGGCGTTATCACCACAACGATTTCAGTCTCCATATTGGGTGTCTTTATCTTGATTTATCTCAACCTGATTCATCTCTCCCAGACATTCTTCCAGCAAAGCCACTACTCGATTTTTTTATCCAGCCAGATCAAGGACTCGGACAAGGCGGAGTTGGGTGAAAGACTCAGCGGGATTTGGGGCATTAAGGATATCCATTGGACTTCCTCTGAGCAGGCCAGGGATGATCTTCTGGCTGGTTTTAGCGAGGCGAAAGAGATATTGGAAAAAATTGATTTTTCAAAACTGCCCAACATCGTTGAATTTTCCCTGAACAGGGTCAATGCCCTTTCAGCCAAGGAACTGAATGATATAAACAAGATAGATGGGGTTGAGGAGGTGTTTTGGGGAAGAGAGACCAAGGATCAAATCAATCTTTTTTTTGATCTGACTAATTTTGTGGGGTATTTCCTGATCGGGATGTTGTTGGTCAGTATTTTCATCATCATCAGAAACACGATCTATCTCTCGGTCCAGATCCGTATCGAGGAAATCAAGATATTGAATAATATCGGCGCGACAAAAAGATTTATCAAGTTTCCCTATGTTCTTGAAGGAATTCTGATTTCATTTACGGGCTATTTTATCGCGATCGGGGTGATTTATCTTTTGTATCAATTTATAATCGCGGGGATCACCTATGACGAAACCACTTACCAAATCAGGGGGATCGTCAGGTTTTTTGACTGGTTTCAACTGTTGAGCGGGTTGGTCGTGATTTTTATCCTGGGGGTTATATCTTCTTTTTACGCCACCGACAAGGTCATCAATAGACTTGAACTATAGCCTATTCAAACAGATGCGACTGATTAAAAACCTGTCTTCTTTTTTATGGGTGTGGTGGTTTATAGTGGCTCTTGTTTTGACGTTGCCTTTTTATTTAAATTTGAGTCTCGGTCAAATCAGCCAAAAAACGCCTTTCATTTCCAATGACCGAAATCTGGAAATGAAAAGATTAAACGAGGAGAAAAAAAGGATTCTGGATTTGATCGAAAGATCAAAAAAGGATGAGTGGGGGCTGATTGAAACTCTCAAGGTGATTGATGAAAGCGTGCGCACGAAAAAAAAGCGGCTTGAGGATCTTTTAAAGGGGATAAGGAATTTGGGTAGTGATATCGGAGAGACCAGGGAAAAAATCAAGATTTATCAAAAAAACATTTCAGAGAATGAAAAAACAGTTCAGGGATCGATGCTCACCTTGATCTATATGAATAAAATAAGACACTTGACCCTTTTTCCCGGATTGGCTTCCTTTAAGTATTTTCTTAGGAACAAGAGGCTTTTGGAAAAAGAGGTTGAGATCAACGCGAACCGGATCGACAAGTTGGTCCGTACGATCCTGAACCTGGAAAAGGAAGAGGCCCGGTTGGAATATCAAAAGCAATATATGCAAAGGCTGAAGCAAGAGGAAGAAATCTATAGCGAATCTTTAATTTTCGAGCAAAGGCAACAGCTGGTCTATCTAACCCATATCCGTAAAGACCGCGGTTTAAGGCTTAAGTATCTAAGTGAGATTCAAGCCGAGCTGGAAAAGATGAATGATTTGATATATAGTCTTGAAAAGAAAAAGAGAAATATTAACCAACCGGTCAGCCTAGCCGGCTTTAGAAATATGAGGAAAAAGCTCCCCAAGCCGATTCAGGGGAAACTGATTTACCGTTTCGGAGAAAAAGGAAGCATCTATCACAGGTTATATAACAAGGGAGTCCTGGTCGAAGTCGCCGGAGGCGAGAAGGTTGTAAGCGTTCTTGACGGCAAGGTCGTCTACTCAGGACCCTTTCGGGGTTTTGGGAACCTGTTGATCATCGATCATGGCAAGGGCAGTCTTTCGGTTTATGGTAATCTGGACAAAATTTACGTTAAGGAGGAGGATCACGTTCGTCAGAAGGATTATGTCGGGACGGTTGTCTTTGATGAAAACTCAAAAAGTCATCGGTTTTATTTTGAAACCAGATATAACAACATCGCCGTTGACCCGCTTCAATGGCTGAAAAAACCTCACTGGCAATAAAATGAGTGAAATTTTAAACGAGCTTGGCAAAAAATATTTTGGCGGGGATATTCAAAAGGCTCTGCTAAAGGGAGATGGGTCGGACCGCCGGATATTTCGTCTCTTTGAGCCGGACAGGCCCGATCTGGGTGTGATCGGTGTTATCCATCAGGACTTAAATGAAAATAGCCAATTTTTCGAGATCACCAGGGCCATGCAGAGCCTAAGTCTACCGGTACCGGAAATCTTTATGATCAGCCAAGATCAAACCGCCTACCTTCTGGAGGATTTAGGTCCGTTCACCCTGGCTGAAAAGATCGAGTTGTGGAACGGAAGTCAGGATAAGGAAAAGATCCGTTCAGCCTACATGGAGGTGTTAAAAAATCTCGTCATTATGCAGTTTCA
>JAOUME010000073.1 GCA_029881655.1 Deltaproteobacteria bacterium
CTAATCCATAATAAAATAAATCAGAATAAAATTTCCAATTTCATTCGAATCTCTAAAAAAGTCCCAGAACACAGTCAATCTCTTGATTAACTAAAGATAATAGGTTGAAGGAATCATGATTTTTGAGATTCTTTTCTACTAATCGATTAGCATTACATAAACTGAGATTTAAGACAATTCACAATCCAGATAAATCAACCCTGAAAGGAGGGAATTAACTAAAATTAAGGGTCCTATTAACAGGTAGTGTAAAGATTTATGTGAGAAATTGACCTGTGGTAGAAATATCCATGAAATTAGAGATTACGATACCTGAACCGCAAGAATTGATCAAGAATTTAACAAAACCAGAGAGCTTTTTGGATTCGATACGCTTTGATGTTCGATAGGCGGCCGGGGATTATCAAACCCAGGTGATGCCAAGGTGGCGCCACTCTCCATCCGTTTCGCATTACCCTTTTATATCAGCGCAGTAGTGACAGCGCCTCTTAGCCATCCTTTCCGTGAAACATTTTTATAGCTTCGATTTCCGCAAGGAATTTGGTTAGTTTTCTTGTTATATCAGTTAGTTGGTGAAACGGGTAGCCGAAAAAAGGGGTAGTTTTGGCGACTTGAAATCCAGGCGATCAACCCGGGTTCAAGACCTTGGAATCCGGATTAAGCCTGTCTTAGTATACTGTCTCTGATCTGGTGGGTGGCGCGGCGGATGGGCCGGCTGTCTCTAGAGCCGTCGAGTTCCGCGAATATTATCCTGACCTGTTCGCTAGTCTTTATAACGCTCAAGCCAGACATCGGGGCTTTTGCGTTAGGTCAATCGGTGCTTTGCTGCCTTGCCATTTCCTTTTCGTACCTCTGCATCTTCTCGTCATGCTCGACCATTTTCGACCAGCGCTGTACCAGTGAATTTAAGTCATCGTTCCTTTTCAATCCCTTGTAGAGCGCCGCCAATTGCAAAAAGATATTCTTGTCCAGCTTCATTCTAAAAACCTGTTCATAAACCTGGATCGCCTTGAGATAGTTCTTTTTCTGCATGAACTCTTTGGCCGTCTTGATCAGTTCTTGTCTTTCCCGCTCCAATTCCTTGTTTTTTTCATCCTCAAGGATTTTTCTCCACTCATCTAGCATCGCGTTTTCGCTATCCTTATCACCTAACTCCTTGAAAATTCCAGCGGCGGCTTTGAAAGTCTCCGGCTTTTTAAGAACTTTCAGCGCTTTTTGATAGTAATCGACCGCTGCCTTAAACTTCCTGGCATGAACGAGTTGCTCTCCCTTGTCGATATAGTAGTTGTGGATCTCATTGAGTTTATCATCGCCGATATTGGACTCAGGGTCGAGTTTAAGCACCTCTTTAAAGGCATTGACCGCTTCGTCAAAGTTTTTGATTTCGATATAGATCGTGCCGATTTTAATCCATAGCTCCGGATCGAAAATCTCGGTGACCGCAATGAGATAAAATCCCAGAGCCTTTTTCAGTTTTCCTTCCGCGTAAACCTGATTCGCCACCTTGACCAATTCTTTCATGCTATACAATCCACCTGATTTCTCCAACAAATACGCGGTTCTAATCAGATACTTCACGGAAAGAAACTTCTTGCCGGCCCTTTTATACATCAATCCGAGATTGACATTGTTATAGCGGTTAAATTCATTTTTCCCAAGTAGACGGATAAGTTTATCTGTAGCCTCATCGACCTTACCCTCGATATCTAAGCAAATGGCCGTCAAAAGATCCAGATATTCATTATCCTGCGTCGATAAGACGTTGATAGCCCTTCTGGCGTCTTCCGGACGGTTATTCTTTAAAGCGTAAATTGCCATATTATAAATCATTTCCTTCTGATTCTCAGGATCCTTCTGGATAATCGCGTCGAATTCTTCTAAGATATCGTCCACTTTGATTTCAACCTTGATCCCTTTCAAAAGATCTATCTCATGTTTAATCTCGCTTGCGGCAATGGTATTGCTACTGGCCTCGGCTTCATTCTTCTTTGAAATCAACTGCTGCATCCGATTGTCAACTTCCTGTTTCTTTTTTTCGGCCAGTTGGTTGGTCATTTTCTCTATTATGTTGGAATCACCCTTATAATCAGGCAGAATATAATTGCCTGATTTATCGAACTTCGAAACCGCTCCTTTGGCCGCTTCATCATAGATATCCACTCTGGCCATTGATGCGGCGAGGTTATAAAAAGCCGGCTCGAAATTCTT
This sequence comes from Deltaproteobacteria bacterium, assembly GCA_029881655.1. Lineage (GTDB taxonomy): Bacteria > SAR324 > SAR324 > XYD2-FULL-50-16 > XYD2-FULL-50-16 > JAOUME01. Next base: position 2,209 of record JAOUME010000073.1, read on the forward strand.
GTTAATCTTAAGGGACATTTTATAAAGTCCTTCGGCTTGTTTATAATCCTTCATTTCGCGCGCGTAATTACCTAATTTATTTGCCAGCATGAAATCATCCTTTTTTTCCTTAAGAAGATTCAATCCAACCGCCAGAGCCGCTTCGATTTCCCCACCGCTGATCGCGTTATCGAGTTCTTTGAGAAGTCTCGGATAAACCTCTGCTTGGTTGAGTTCCATTGCTTTCTTAAACTCAATCATTGCCTGATTGTAAAATTTATCCTGCAAATGCTGCATTCCTTGTTTGAAATGCTCCTCAACTTTCAAACGAGTTTTCTCTTCGCTGCTTTTAAACAAATCATCCAACATAGTTAATATTCATCAAAATGAAATGACAATTAAGTCGGTTTTTCCTACAATAAAATTTGAATTTTGTTTAATTTAAGTAAAATATAACAAAATAAACGTATAAGAGCAATAAGTTAAAAATATAATTCTTTTAAATCAATTTGTTTTCACTATGAATTGCAAAATGCAAACCCTCAAACCGTTTTTTATAATAATCTTGACAAATGCCCTTTAGAACTTTATTTTTTTACAATTATTGTTGAATCTTAATTTTTTAAGTGATATAGTCAAGTTAATAAAATATTTTCGACTTCAACCACAACCTTTGTATGTTATCAATCAGCAGTAAATGCAAATATGGAATAACGGCTGTCTTGGCTCTCGCCGAAAATTATGGCAATGGCCTCATGCAGATCAAAGAAATAGCCAGCATCAAACATATCCCTCATCAATACTTGGGACAAATCTTTAACCTTCTGGTCAATGCTGGTACCATTAAAAGTGTCAGGGGAAAAAAGGGCGGTTACGAATTGGCTTTCGAGCCCTCAGAAATTACGATTTTAAATCTGATAGAGATATTGGAAGGTGGTGTTCAATTGACTTCTGAAATCTGCGATCCCGCCAACGCAGTCGACAGTATTTTTCAATCTACCGAAAACAAATTGAAAGATTATTTAAAAATCAACCTCTCCGAAATCATCCTCATGCAACAGGAAAAAAACAAGCACATGATGTTTCATATCTAAATCTTAAATTTTTCCGACTTTCTCTTCTTTCAATAATATCACAATAAGTTTTTCATTTCAATTTAATACCAAGTAATTTCTTTTTATTTATTACCCCAAATTTAAGTCATATTGTTTTTTTATTGACAGTTTTAATGTTTTTTATTACATTAGTATTATGATCATTTTAGTTATCTTAAAACCCAGACTACGAAAGGCAATATGAGCTTTTATGAATTACCCGATTCTTTGGACAGCGATATTAAGAATTTTGATGAACATATACAGAAATTTAAGGGCGCGAAAATAAATCCGGCCGAATTCAGAAGCAATAGAGTACCCCACGGTATTTATGAGCAGAGAACACCCAACACCTATATGTTTCGTATCAGGTGCCCATCCGGCGCGATCACACCTAAGCAGTTAAGGGTGGTCACTCAACTGTCCAAGAAGTTCGGCGCAGATTTTTTTCATATCACCACGCGTCAGGAAACTCAACTTCAGTATGTGAGTCTGGATAACCTTATCGAAATCTACAGTGAACTTCGGAAAGTTAACCTTTCTAGCAGAGGTGGCGGAGGCAATACAGTCAGAAACATTATCGCTTCTTATGATTCGGGAGTTTTGCATGGGGAAGTCTTTGACGTGGCTCCTTACGCCATGGCTTTAACAACGCGACTGATAGCCGAAAAAGATTCATGGATGTTACCTAGGAAATTCAAGATCGCTTTTTCCAACACTCCGCTGGATAAAATCACTGCCACCATAACCGATGTCGGGTTTATCGCCAAGATCAAGAACGGCAAAAAGGGCTTTAAGGTCTTTTGCGCCGGTAGCATGGGGGCGATCCCCAGAGTTGGTAAAATTCTTTTTGAGTTTGTCGATGAAGACCAAGTTTACTATATTGTCAGAGCAATGAAGGAACTTTTCGACCAACATGGCAACCGCCGTAACAAACATCGAAACCGCTTGAAATTTCTTTGGGAGAAACTGGGCGAAGAAGAGTTTAAAAAACTTTTCCAACAATACTATGATGAATTAAGAAAAACGGACGATCTTGAGTTGCGATTGCCCAAAATTGTTAACAAAGCCGAAGTCAAAAAAGGCTATTTGCCCGAAGTACCCAAGAATAAATTGAATTTTGAGATCTGGAAAAAACGCAATACAACCAAGCAGAAGCAATACGGACTGGTCCAAATACGAGTTCCCTTGATTGAGGGTGACATCATCAACGAAGATGGAGATAAGTTAGCTGATTTTTTGGAGAATTTTGGACAGAATTGCATCCGTCTTTCCATTCAGCAGAATCTGTATCTCAGAAACATACCTGATGCCTATCTGGGCAATGTCTTTAATTTTATCAGCGAACTCAAGACTTTTTCTGAGAAACCGGAAATCATCGGCAATATGATTGCCTGTACGGGCGCTGACACCTGCACTTTGGGGATCTGTCTATCCAGAGGACTCACCAAGGAAATTCAAAGAAAGCTTTTGAGTAGTTCAATCGATTTGGAGCAGTTTAATGACACCAATATTAATATTTCAGGCTGTCCAAATGCCTGCGGCAGTCATTTTATCGGAGACATTGGTCTTTTTGGTAGAGTAGGCAAAAAAAACCAGCATCAGTTTCCCTCCTACGTTTTGATGACTGGTCTTGAAATCACAGAAAAAGGTACGGTTTATTCCGAAAAAAGAGAGGAACTGCCAGCCAAGTTTATCCCTGATGTTATCGTAGGGTTGTTTAGAGAATTTCAAGATCAAACTGAGATTGGTTCATTTAAAGATTATTTAAAATCGGAAAGCTGTAAATCTTATATCTGTCAACAGCGACAGGAATTCCTCAAACAGATACCGTCCTACGATGAAGATGAGACATTTTATTACGATTTTGGCGAGCAAAAGCCCTTTACCATATTAAAGGGCCAAATTTCGGAGTGCTCAGCTGGGCTATTCGATATGATCGATGTTGATTTTGCGGCAATGGGCGAATTAAATGCCAAGCTTTATGAGGGCGGATTGCTTTTTGAAGATCAGATCGAGAGCATCTACAAGCTTGTTATGCACTCATGCCGTTCTTTGTTGATCGCCAAAGGTGTTGAACCTAAAAACGAGAGGGACATTTTTGTTCAGTTTTACGAGCTTTTCGTCTTTGATGGTTTGGTACCGGAAAGCTTTTTGGATCTGATTCGTCTTTGTGAAAAAGGCGAGAGAGGTAAACTGATTGAACGGCAAAGCGAAGCGCAAAAACTCAGCAAACACATGAGAAAGCTTTATGCCAGTATGGATGATTCTTTAAGGTTTCAGGTTCCAAAAAACAAAAAACATCAGGGAAAAGAAGTCCAAGCTACAGACTCTAAGGCGAGCTCTAAGGATAAGGTAGTAGAGCATATTAAAATCATCAACGGTAATGAATACCAAGTTGACGTTTTTAAGGATTTACGAAATATTAAATGTCCCATGAACTTCGTCAAGACGAAAATCGCGCTCAATCCGATGAGACCGGGCCAATTATTGGAAATTCTGATCGACGATGGCGCTCCGAAGGAAAACGTTCCGGTATCCGTCCGTTTAGAGGGCCACGAAGTGCTTTTTGAGAACCAGCTTAAGGATACTTCATGGTCGGTTCTGATTCAAAAAACCTAGTTCAGCTCACTAAAGGCGGCGGGTCTTAAGTTTGGTATATAATTGGCAGTAAAATACAGACAAAACTTTCTTTTCCTTAATCGGCGAAACAGGGCTTCCTTATGTTTGAGTCTAATCAAACATAATCTAAATTGTTTTAATTAAATATAATAAGTTATGGATCATTTAAAAAAAATCGAAGCGCAAAGCATCTTTATTCTTAGAGAAGCTTACCGCGACTTTAAAAACCTGGTGATGCTCTGGTCGATCGGGAAAGACAGCACTGTACTTTTATGGCTGGCCAGAAAGGCTTTCTTTGGACATGTGCCATTGCCGTTATTGCATATCGACACCCATTACAAGATTCCTGAAATGATTCAATACAGAGACAGAGCGGCCAAGGAATGGAACCTCAATATCATCTATGGCGAGAATTCAGAGGCTCTTAAATACAAGAATACCTATCCAGATGGCAATTTGGACCGCATCAACTGCTGTAAAAATTTAAAGACGGAGGCATTAAGACACACACTGTCTGGTGAGTGGCCAAGGTATAAATTTAACCACCAACTGGGTCGTTACGATGTCGATGAGGACAAGGAAGCTTATACGGGTGTCATCGTGGGAGTCAGGGCGGACGAAGAGGGCAGCCGATCAAAGGAAAGAGCCTTTTCACCTAGAGACAAAGAAAACGACTGGGATGTGGGCGACCAACCGCCGGAGCTTTGGAACCAATACAAAACAGACTTCGCTCCTGGGACACATCTTCGCATCCACCCTCTCCTAGACTGGACGGAACTTAATATATGGGAATACATCCACCGTGAAAAAATTCCAATCATCCCCCTTTATTTCGATCAGGGTGAAGGAAAACGCTATCGCTCGCTGGGATGTCAACCCTGTACTACTCCAGTTGAATCCACTTCCGTAAATATTCCTGAAATCATAGAAGAACTCAAGACTGGTAAATTCGCAAATATAGCCGAAAGATCAGGCAGGGCACAAGACAAAGAAGATGGCGGCGGTCTTGAGACGCTCAGAAAAGAAGGCTACATGTAATAACAATCAAATAAACAACTGTAAATTTATTCTACTTTAAGAAACCTGTATTTAGACCCATCACCATTAAATACTATCAAGTTAACACCATGGAAAAAGAACGCTTAAATTTAGTCATCGTTGGCCATGTCGATCATGGAAAAAGCACAGTAATTGGAAGGTTACTGGCGGATACCGGTTCTTTGCCACAAGGAAAACTGGATCAGGTTAAGGCCACCTGTGCGAAAAACGCCAGACCTTTTGAATATGCTTTTTTGCTTGACGCGCTTAAGGACGAACAGGCTCAAGGTATAACCATCGACAGCGCGCGCTGCTTTTTTGAGACTCAAAAAAGATATTATATCGTGATGGATGCCCCAGGACACATCGAATTCTTAAAAAACATGGTGACAGGCGCGGCCAGAGCTGATTCCGCTTTGATCGTCATCGACGCTTTTGAGGGTATTCAGGAAAACACCAAGCGGCACGGATACCTGATTTCCATGTTAGGGGTAAAACAAGTCACCGTCCTTGTTAACAAAATGGATCTTGTGGATTACAGCCAGGAGGTTTTCGAGAAAACCAGAACCGAATATCTTGCTTTTCTGGAGCATCTCAACGTCAAACCTCTATCCTTTATCCCTATCAGCGCTTTTGAGGGTGATAATATCGTATCGGCTTCAAAAAACATTCCCTGGTACAAGGGACCATCCGTTCTAGAACAGATCGACAAGATGAAAAAGCCCAACAGTGATGACAAACTGAATATGCCCTTTCGTTTTCCAGTGCAAGATATTTATAAATTTACCGCCCTTGGCGATGACCGCAGGAATTTCGCTGGAACCATCGAAACAGGTTCGGTCGAAATAGGCCAGGAAGTCGTCTTTTTACCATCTGGGAAAAAATCATCCATCAAAACGATTGAGGAATTTAACGTTCCAGTGCAAAGTCGCGCCACCGCGGGTCAGGCACTTGGTTTTACACTCGATACACAGGTTTATATTGAACCGGGAGAGCTGATGGCCAGGACGGATCAGCCTTTACCCAACATCAGCTCCCGCTTTCGAGCGAACATTTTCTGGATGGGAAATTCACCTCTGATTCAGGAAAAAGCCTATAAGCTGAAACTTGGTTCCAAGCGCATTCCGGTAAAACTTGTAGAAATTATCAACGTGTTGGACGCTTCAAACTTAAGTTCCATCAAGAACAAACAGCAAGTTGACAAACATGATGTCGGCGAATGTGTCTTTGAAACCTCAAAGCCAATTGCTTTTGATCTTTTGAACGAAAACGAATACACTGGTAGATTCGTGATTGTTGATCATTATGATATCGCCGGCGGGGGTGTTATTCTTGAGAAACTTTCCGATACCGAAACGAATTTTAAGAAACAGATCGAAAAGAGAGAACTGACTTGGGAAAGTGGTTTAATCTCTGCCAAGGAACGTTCAGCGACCTACCGTCATAAACCTAAGTTTATCCTTTTTACTGGTGAGCATGGAGTCGGAAAGAGAATAATCGCCAAATCGTTGGAGAAGAAGCTTTTTGATCACGGATTGAAAGCCTATTATCTGGTCTTTTCCAACCTGAATCTCAACCTAGAAATGGATAGCCGTGACGGCTACCCCTTCCAGGAACGCAGCAAACTGATCCGCCGTATTGGTAGTGTCGCCAGAATAATGACTGACGCGGGATTGATATTCCTAACCACTTCGGCAAATTTCGATGATTTTGATCTGGAAAAAATCAGGCTTTTAACCGCTCCCAACGAGTTCCTGGTAATCAACGTCGGTAAAAACCATTTCAACCACTTCAAGCCAGATTTAATCTTGGAAACAGACGGCGACATCGAATTGCACCTGGACCAGATCTATCAGTTGCTCAGCGATCAGATGGTTCTGGAATATTATATCTAAGGGGTTTAATCTGGAATCATCTGGTACCAGCTACTTATCTGAACATTGATCAGTCATGCCCTTCGTTCCACTCATCCCCATGACAGCTATAGCATGAGCGGGCTGTTCCTCCTTGTAGGGTCGGCCCATGACAATCCGTACAACCGCTGGTCATAGGAGATTCCCACCCAGGCGCATGCATATAACCCTCTTCATTGATCGAATGAAAGGCATAGCCCGTCCAAAGGTCGTCATGGCATTCATAGCAAGATGGGAGGGCTTGTTTACCATCACGAATCTTGGAACCCTTGAGATCCTGTCCGTGACATTTTCTGCAGGCATCCACCGACGAGACTCCCAACAGGTGTGGAACCCCACTGACATAAACCGTGTGGTCGTCCTTATTCCATAATTGGTCATGACAAGAATAGCAGCTTGGAATAAAACCGTTCCCATCGAGATTGATGCCGTGGCAGGAAGTACAGTTTTTAGCACCAGAATAAAGTTTCTTTCCATGCTTGGCCCCATCCAGATCGATATTATGTTTGGTTAACAGATCCCTACAACCACCAATGGACAGGACCATTAATCCAGCCATGATAACCAACATAATTCTTAATACGTGATGCCGCATAATGCGCTACCTCCGATAAGTCCCCCAAACGAGCTGACATTCAATTCACAAATGTACTTACCAAAGGTCTTGCCAATTTTCAAAAGCAAAACACCATAGTGAATGTCTTTCGCAGAAAAAAAAGGGCTGGGATCCTGTTGGCCAATCCTGCTTTCTGCCTGATTGACCTCTCTTGTTTGAGCTATACCATAGCCAACACCGGGACCCCAATAATAGTTATCTTCCAAGAATAGATGGTAAAATCCGAATTCATAGGTTTCCATTTCGATTAAAACCCCTGATTCAAAACCATCACCACCTGGTGCGTTGAAAACAATCCCTCTTAATACATGGCTCAACAACTGGTATTCATAAATTGTTCTGTCATTTGGCTCAGAGAGGATGGCCACGCTTCCGCTAATCCCTATCAGCGGGACGTTCTTAAGCGTAAGTGTTGTGCCTACCGAAAACACGTATTGGCTAGCATAAAGACCACTGCCAAATAAGACCAATCCTATCCATAAAACCATAGCTCTAAATAAAAATATCCGCTTTCCCAGCAAGGATATAACAGGTGTTAGTTTAATCAACTTTGCTCCCTTTCCGGCAGAGTAATAAATTCTATGAGTACGTCATTTGAACTATTTTAAACAAACTCCGGTCAAAATCAAAATAAAATAATGTAAATTTTGTTAATTTCTAAAAAAATCAAAATACTATCCAAATTAACTGCGTCATCCACTGTATGTACGCAGGGACACATGATCTAAATTTGACTAGTCAGTTTCAATTAATTTTGTTAGATTTCATAGTTAAATACGTAAACAATAAAAATAGGTCACATGAATCAAGATTTTATCAAACCAAAAGCGGATAATCTCCATAAATCTACCAGCGGTCAGGGTTTTAACCATGATCTGCCTGTTAACCGCGACTGGGACAAAGCCCTTGACGCAATTCACTATCTATTGCTTAAAAAATGGTACTACATCTCAATCGCAAGCAACACGAAAAAGGGATTCTTTGGCTCCAACGTTAAAAAGGAAGTCTTTATCAAAAGAAAAAGAAAAAACCTGCCGGATGAACTTAAATCCATTTTAAAAATGAAACTGAGTACTTTTGAAGATTTGAAAGGTAAAATCAGACACAAACAGATTCAAAGCGGCGGAAATAAAGACATTTGGCACTTTCAGGACAACTGGAAGGAATTCCCCAAGGGAACCAAGGTGATTGAGATTCATCAAAAACTCCTTAAAAACCTTATTACCAACGATCAAAAATTGCGAAAGGCCTATGTCGTCCTGGATGGGAAATGCAATGTCTCAGAGCAAAACACGGCCATGATGTTAATCAACAGGGTACTTGAGAGTAAAAGCTATACCGCGAGCACTTTGTCGAATATCTCGTCAATAAAATCTGAAATATCAAAAAACCCGGCAGCTGCCAAAAGGATTGAGCCGACATTAAAAAAGACCGTCGGCAAAATAGACGTCACAAGAACTAAAATGCCAGGAGAACTGATCGTGATGATAAAAGAGGATAAAAAAATTCTTTCATCAATCACTTTTGCTGAAAAGGAACTGCTTTTAAACTATTTATCAAAATTGAAAGAGACAGGGCAATACTCCAAGACTCATCAGAATATCGAAGCGTTGATCAAAATTCAATTTAAAAAAAAGGATTAACCGTTTTTTAGTAGAATTCTTATCCATGCATCGGTTTCACAACAAATGACATTGTTTTTTAATTTCCGTCAAAGTGGAAAACTTTTTGTAGTCCCAATTATACAACCCAAAGTATTAATTTCCTTTCTTTGAGAATTCAACATAGCCCGTTTAACCAGATAAACAAATCCCATAAATTATTTGAGAACTGACAAGATGAACCGTGTAACCAAATGGCTTTATTTCAGTAAGACAATCTGGTGGATTCTAGGATATCATTTTGTCCTTTGGATGGGGATGTCTTTATTTTTAGATATCCATCCCGACATGGCGGATCACTGGGTTTGGTCCCGGTTTTTAGATTTTGGTTATTTCGAACATCCGCCAATGGTTGCCTATACGATGAAGTTAGCCACACTGATCGGTGGAAATAATTTCTTGGCATTAAAAATTGGCTCAATTTTATTCTCTGTTCTAATCTTATATTTAAGTTATTGGTTAGGAATCGTTTTTTTCGACAGAAAAACAGCTCTGGTTTTAGTCCTAATCCTGGAGGCTACTCCTTATTTTTCAGGGGCTTCGGTATTTTGGCACATTGATCAGCCCTACATGGTATTTTGGTTGTTGGGTTTAATAACTATGGGTTATTATTTTAAGAGCCAAGACCCCAACCTGCTAATTCTTTTGGGTTTGATTTCTGGTTTTGGAGCCGTATCGAAATACATCATGATTCTTTTTCCTGTTGGGTTTTTGATTTGGTGTTTTTGGACAAAGCAGACAAAGTTCATTTTTACTCGTTGGCAGACCTATCTCGGTGCTGTATTAGCTTTATTGATCTTGTTACCAAACATATATTGGAATTATCAGCACGAATGGGTAACTTTTACCTATAATTTCAAAAAGGGGCTTATGGGGGCGTCTTTCGGAAAGCATTTTCTTATTTTTATCTTTTCTCAATTCATGTTGTTTTCACCAGTTTTAAGTATCTTGTTTTGGTATAGACTGTTCTCAAAAAAGCTGAATACCGATATTTTTCCAGAAAATAATTTTCCCATTATCAAATGGCGGTTTTTAATCATCATGGGTTTAGTACCCATCGTCTTTTTTTCTCTAACCAGTTTTTTAGGTAAAGGATCCGATCCCCATTGGGTGAATGTAGCATATTTTTCCTTATTTCTGCTTTTGTCGAAATTCATTTTTAACCAGGTCGAAAAAAACAAATCAAAATCAATAGTTAAACTTTTTAGCTTTGCGTACGGTATTAATTACCTTTTGATTATTTTTGTTCTCATTCAAATTTATTCCAACATCGTTCCTGTTCAACATACCAAATCCCCTTTCAACAAAGTCATCGGATGGGATATGACAGCAAGACAAATCGAAGATGTCTTCAACCGTCATTTCATCAAAGTCCCAAAATACTTGATCACGAGAGAATATCAGCTTTCAGGTGTTTTATCGTTGTATCTGATAAACCAGCCCATCCCCCATTCCATAGAAAAACCGACACGAAATCAATGGAGTCCTTCAAAAGAAGTCCTTTTGTCTGGAGCTGCCATTGTATGTCCCTTAGATGAATGC
>JAOUME010000074.1 GCA_029881655.1 Deltaproteobacteria bacterium
ACTGCGGGTGATAATAAGATCCAGGGGGCGTAATCAAATGTTTTTTGACCCTGGTTTAATAACTCTCCCCAACTCGGCGTCGGAATAGGCAAACCGTAACCCAGATAATCAAGGCTGGTCAATGCCCCTATTCCACCGACCATTTGGAAAGGAAACCTTGCGATGATCGGCACCATTGAGTTTGGAAGGAGGTGCTTGACTATGATGCGGAGATGTCCGGCGCCCATGGATCTTGCTGCCTCACAGTATTGTCGGCTTTTCTCCCTGTAGACCTCTGCGCGCATCAGCCATGTCATGTCCGTCCATCCGGCGAAAATCAAGATGGCCAGGAGCATGATCGGACTCGGCGTGATCAGGGCGGCCATGATAATGATCAGGTACAAAATCGGGATGGATGTCCAGACTTCAACAATTCTCTGCATAATAATATCGAATTTACCTGAGAAATAACCCATCAAACAACCGACAAAAATTCCGAAGATGGAATTGAAAACATATAGCGCGAATGAAAAAAAGATCGCTACCCTGAAACCATATAAAAGCCTCGCCAAAATATCCCGCCCGCTGTTGTCGGTTCCGAGAAGGTGTAAACTCCGGTAATCAGGAGGATTCGGCGGATTGCCCTTGAGACTGAAATCGTTTTCATAGGGATTATAGGGAATCAAAGGCATCATCAGCCAGTTGTTTGGAGAATTATTAAAGCTTTCTTTTAATTGTCTGTAATTGGTCTCGTAGTGATAATCAAGACCAAAGGTTTTTCCCGGTTTGATATCACTGTAGGTCGGAAAATAGAGATTTCCATTGTATGAAACCACCACTGCACGGTTATTGATCAATAGTTCAAAAAAAAGCGCCGCGAAAACCAACAGGAAGATCAAGATTAATGAGTAGTAGCCCCTTTTGATTTTTTTAAACTGGATGAGTCTTTTTCGATTTGTGGGGTGAATAAATATCATTCTTTTTCGGTACAACTTTAACAATTCAGTGATTAAAAAAACGGAAACAAAGAGGATTAAAACCGCTTATCAATAATAAACTAAATTTAAGGTAGTCTTGTCAAGCATTATTAAATCGATCTACAGGTAACCCTTTGTTAATGAGGAAGCGGATTAATACTGATTTGCGTCAATTGAATAACCTAACAAAGACCTCTGCAAGGGATAAAATGAAGCTAAGACTGCTGCATACGACAGTCTTAGCCTATGAAATAATCTGGCATTCAGACCGATCTCGACGGTCATTTCGTCAGGAAGTCAGAACTGAACCATAGATTGGTGGATGTGAAGGTCTGTGCTATGGATTAATTCTGGCCGTCAACGAAGTTCGTCTGGCACTTCAAGGACTGGTGAATTTAACGGTATCCTTTAGAACGGGTTCTGTCTGGCAATCCATTCTGCTAGACTGAGAGACCGCATCCATCATCACTGATAGTAATTCGGATCTAAATCGGGTGGGGCTCTGTTTTCGATGTTGCTTGAAATTCCCAGAGGAAGTCTCAAATTCCTCTAAAATGGTTTTGAAGGATGAGTTGTTTCCTGGACGAGATTTTTTTAAGCTGATTCTTCGCACTCTAGCCTGCTTTTGTTTGATTAAAACACTATCTCCTTATCGGAGAGGCGGGCTAAAACTTTAACTGAAATCAAAACAAACACCATTTTAAAATGAGCTCAATGTTTGACTTATAAAATCAGCATGGCATCGCCGTAGCTGTAAAAACGGAAGCCGAGTCTGACCGCCTTTTCGTAGGCCTTGAGAATGAGTTCTCTGCCCGCGAAGGCGGATACCAGCATCAAAAGGCTTGATTCGGGGAGATGAAAATTAGTGATCAACTGATCAACAACTTGAAATCGGTAAGGCGGATAGATAAAAATATCGGTACTGCTAGGACCGCTTCTAATGGACCCACCGTCAAAAGAAGACTCAAGCGCTCTGGCAGTGGTCGTCCCTAGGGCAATGATTTTTCTGTTTTCCTTCATCGCTTCCTCGACCTCGATTTTTGCGCCTTCAGATATGAAATAATGCTCCCGGTGCATCTGGTGCCGTCGAATATCCGTCTCCCTGATCGGCTCAAAGGTTCCGATACCGACATGAAGAGTGATTTCGATCAGGCGTAGCTTATTTTTTAACCGCTCCAGCAAAGATTCGGTCAAATGAAGCCCGGCAGTAGGAGCAGCGATCGCTCCAGATTCACGAGCAAAAATAGTCTGGTAGCTTTGAACGTCGCTGGACCTTTTTTCCTGATCGTTTCTACTTTTTAAAATGTAAGGCGGTAGGGGTGCGTAAGCATGCTCTTCCAGTTGTTTCAGTAATTTATTCTTGCCTTCAAATTCAAGCAGACACTCTCCTTGAGGAGTCTTTCCCACCAAAATAGCCTTGATTTGACCCTCACAAAAAATAAGCCGCTCTCCGAGTTTTACTTTAGCCGAATTTTTCAGCAGACAACTCCACTTGCCAAGCTGCAGTTCCCTAATCAACAGTGCTTCAACCTGACCACCGGTCGTCCTTCTGCCGGGCAATCTTGCCGGGATCACCTTTGTATTGTTGATCACCAATAAAGAATCCTCCTCAAGATTTTCCAAAAGATCGGTAAATCCCTTTGGCTCAATGGAATTATCCTGACGGTTAACCACCAAAAGTAGGGAAGAGTCTCTAGGCTCTGCCGGTTTTTTGGCGATCAAGTGATCTGGCAAATCGAAGTGATAATCGGATTTTTTAAAACACATCGCTCAGCGGGGACTTTCTGGCATAATTTTCGAATTAAAAATTGGACTTAACGTTTTAAATGAAATTTAAAACAACTGACCCGGTCCTAAACAGATCGTTGAGTTAATCCAATTGTCATATCAATCGCCAAGGAGGGCTGATGATCGATAATCTAACCAAACAAATTTTGCTTAAAAAACTGCGATTTACCCCGCTTCATCTTCAAGGGTTGGAAAAAAATAAGGTACTGTTATCCCAGACCTTGGAATTAATCGAAGTGATCAAAGAATCTTCAAACCAAGTTGAGATAATGGACTTTGCGAGAATAAGGCTTAAAAAAATCAAAGCAACCCTTGATTTTTATTCCGGCAACCAAAAAAATCTCATCAAGAAAGCAAGGGCTGAGTTTTATACTTTTTGTAAGTCAGTTTCCTAGGTCAGTATTTTTTTGCCAACCCCAGATACTCAAGAGGAGTCAGTTTTTTAAGACGTTGTTTTTCGTTCTCAGGCAAACCTAATCCATCGATGAACCGGCTTAAAGAATCTTGGTCGATCGCTTTTCCACGGGTCAAATCCTTAAGTTTTTCGTAAGAATTGGGAACCTCGTGTTTTCGCATAACGGTCTGGAGCGCTTCACCCAACAGGCTCCAAGCCTCGGAAAGTTCTTTTTCCATCCTTTCCCTGTTAATGACCAGCTTATCGACTCCTTTTAGAAATGAGCGGTAAGCGATCATTGAGTAACCGAATCCAACACCGATATTCCTTAAAACCGTGCTGTCGGTCAAATCCCTTTGCAGACGTGAGCGAGGTAGTTTTCTGGCCAGAAATTCAAACATGGCGTTAGCCAGCCCCAGATTCCCTTCCGCGTTTTCAAAATCAATCGGGTTGATCTTATGGGGCATGGTCGAGCTCCCCACCTGTCCTTTAACCGCTTTCTGCTTAAAATAATCAAAGGAGATATAAAGCCAGATATCCCGGCTAAAGTCCACCAGGATATTGTTAAACCGGCAAAATAGATGAAATACCTCAGCCAGATAATCATGCGGCTCGATCTGGGTCGTGGCCGGATTATAGGTTATCCCCAAACCTAGGACAAATCTTTTTGATAAAGCTCTCCAGTCCAGATCCGGAAAACTCACCACATGAGCGTTAAAATTACCAACAGCGCCGTTGATTTTTCCTAATATTTCCTGCTTTTTCATCTGGCCAAACTGCCTTGTTAATCTTTGATGAACGTTGAAAAACTCCTTACCCATGGTCGTTGGGGATGCTGGCTGTCCGTGGGTCTTAGACATCATGGCGAAATCGCGGTATTCCTCAGACTTTATTTTGATGGCGTCAAAAACATCTTCACATAAAGGCAACATTTCATTTTCCAAGGCATCCTTGATCATCAAAGCGTAAGCCAGATTGTTGATATCCTCACTGGTGCAGGCGAAATGTATAAAGGTCAAGCGGTCATCAAAACCCATTCCGGTGAGTTTTTGGTTGAGGTAATACTCGATAGCCTTGACATCGTGATTGGTTACTTTTTCGATGTCCTTGACCTTTTGGGCCTCTGTCGGCGTGAGGTTTAAATAGATTTCCCTAAGCTTTTGGGCTTCATCTGAGCTAAAGGGTTTTAACGTCTCGATTGCTTTTTCCCCTGCCAGCATGATCAGCCATTCGATCTCGATTTTGGTTCTGTATTTGATCAGGCCATACTCGCTAAAATAATCGCAAAGGGACGTCACCTTGTCTAGGTATCTCCCATCCAGGGGTGATAAGGCCTTCAATGCCGCTTGATTTGTCATGATTCAATCTAATATAAAACTTGATTAACGTTGATTTGAAAATATATCCTCTAAAGCTTCTTTTAAAGTGGGATAGCGAAACTCATACCCTTGATTTAAAAGCACTTGTGGAGTGACACGTTGCCCTTTTAAAAGCATGTCGGACAACTCACCCAAAGCGAACCTTAAAGCAAACCCCGGAGTTGTGATTAAAGCAGGTCTTTTTAATACCAAACCCAATTCCCAGCTGAAATCCCTATTCCTCGTTGTCTCAGGAGAAACGGCGTTAACCGCCCCGGATAACCGCTTATTTAATAGCAAGAAACGGATGATCCCGAGTAAATCCGCTTGATGAATCCAGGGTAACCATTGATTGCCTGAACCAACCGGCCCTCCCAAGAAAAAACGGTAAGGCAAAACCATCCTGGACAAAGCACCCCCGCCCTTTCCCAAAACCACGCCGATTCTTAAAAGACAAATTCTTCCCACCTCATTTTCGGCTTTTTTAGCTTCTTCTTCCCATCTTTGGCAAACACTGGATAAAAAATCTTTTTTAGGCGCGTCCTTTTCCGTTAAAATCTCGTCACCGCAAAACCCGTAATAGCCGACCGCCGAAGCACTAATGAAAATCTCGGGCTTGCTCTTAAGACGCTTGATCAACTCCACGGTTTTTTGAGTGATACCGACGCGGCTATCCAAGATCGCCTTTTTCCTTTTCGCATCCCATTTTTTATCAGCGATCGGGACTCCCGCCAGATTGATCACTGTGGCGATCTGCTCATCGCTTCTGATCTCGTTGACATTTTCGATAAACCGGAGACTCTCGTTTCGCACGAGATTTGGCTGGTTTTTATCTCTCGTTAAGACAATGAGGCTATAGCCTTTATCAAGCAGTTCAGTCACTAATTTTTGTCCGATAAACCCCGTTCCACCGGTAATGAAAATCGTCTTTGTCATTTTGCCTCATTTTATCTATGCTTAGATATGAACTACTGATAATGTTTCCCGATTTAGCTTTAATGATATTGTTAGTCCAATCAGTTTTTTCATCTCAATGGATGAATCAATCATACCACTATAATAAGTTAGAATATTCCAGAAAGTATTGCATTGAGAAAAAAAAATAAAATACTCGCTACGATCTACGAATCACTTTTTCGAAACTATGGTCCTCAAGGCTGGTGGCCGATCACTCTTAAGCGAAATAACCCGCCAAAAAAGACTGACGGGATGGGTTATCACCCAGGGGATTACGCTTACCCAAAAAACGAGAATCAGGCCTTGGAGATCTGCTTAGGGGCGATTTTAACCCAAAATACCAACTGGAATAATGTATTGTCCGCCTTAAAGCGCCTGGATGAGGAGATGGGGATTTCAGTGAATAATCTGCTTGAAATTCCGCAAGATCAACTGGCACTGTTCATTAAAAGCGCGGGATATTTTAACCAGAAAGCCGATTATCTGAAAAATTTCATTCGCTTTATCCATGAAAATCCATATAACGAACTAAAGAATAAAGAGGCCGGATTTCTGCGCGAGGAACTCATTAAAATCAAAGGCATTGGAGAGGAAACCGCCGACAGCATTTTGCTTTACGCCTTTAAAAAACCCAGCTTCGTCATCGATGCCTATACCAAAAGGATCTTAATCCATCTTGGGTTGATCACATCAAAGACAAAATACGCTTGTGCGAAAAAGCTTTTTGAGTCGGCCCTGGAACCGGATGTTGCGCTGTATCAGGAATACCATGCCTTAATCGTCAAGCACGGTAAAATGTACTATTCAAAAAAACCTTATGGATTAAACGATCCAATATTGACGAGCGGGATAAATTGATTCATTTTTAAATAGAAATCAGAAGGATTTTGATCTAAAAATGATATAGACTCTCGAATCGTCTTTACCCAAGCTTAGGACCAAACCCGCCACAATAAAAGGAGAAATGCCTTGAGCCTGAACATGGAGCGCTTTACTAAGCTCGCCGAAGAATGCATCTATACGGCGCACAGGCTTGTCTCAGATCAACAACAGCAAAGGATGGAAGCCGAGCACCTGCTTTTAGCCTTGGTGGAGCTCAAAGACGGGATGATGCCGGTTTTGCTTGAGCGGCTCCATATCAAAATAAAACAGTTGGGGGAAGAGCTTTTGACCTACATTCAAAAGCTGGAAAAATCCCAATCAGAGAATAAGGATGTCTACCTTTCCTACAGCAGCGAACAGATCATCCGCAAAGCCGAACACGAAGCCGATCGCATGCGGGACGAATTTGTCGGTCCAGAGCATATCCTCCTTGGAATTTTGGCTCACAGTGGCACAGAGGCATCCCGATATTTAAAAAATTATAACGTATCCAACGATCAGATCAGTGCCATCATCACCCAAGAACGTGAAGGCAAAAGAATTACCAGCCGGGGAGAAATAAAAGAAAGCGAGGTCATCCTGGAATACTGCCAGGACTTGGTGAATATGGCAAAAAACAACCGTTTCGACCCGGTCATCGGCAGAGACGAGGAAGTCAGAAGAGTCATTCAGGTCTTATCGCGCAGAACCAAAAACAACCCAGTTTTAATCGGAGAGCCTGGAGTCGGGAAAACCGCCATCATCGAAGGTCTGGCCCAGAGGATCTACCTGGGCGATATCCCGGAGACCTTAAAAGAAAGCTCATTACTATCGCTTGATCTAGCCAGTATGGTCGCTGGAGCCAAATACCGAGGTGAGTTCGAAGACCGTCTGAAAAATCTTCTAAAAGCGATCGAAAACTCTCCCAAAAATATCATCCTTTTTATCGATGAGCTTCATACCCTAATCGGAGCCGGAGCCAGCGAGGGTACGCTCGATGCTTCCAATATGCTTAAACCAGCCCTTGCCAGGGGGTTCCTGCATTGTGTCGGCGCGACCACCATCAATGAGTTTAAAAAATACATTGAGCGAGACTCCGCCTTGGAGCGCCGTTTCCAGCAGGTCTATGTCCCAGAACCCAGCGTCGAGGATTGTATCGGAATTTTAAGAGGCCTTAAGGGGAAATACGAAGTTCACCATGGAGTGCGTATTAAGGATTCAGCCATCATCGCCTCAGCCAAACTCGCCAACCGTTATATCACGGACCGCTATCTGCCCGATAAGGCCATCGACCTGATCGACGAGGCGGCCTCGACCATCCGTATTGAAATCGATTCGATGCCCACCGCCCTTGATCAGATAAGCCGGAAAATGCTTCAACTGGAAATCGAGAGAAAAGTGCTGGTCAAGGAGGAGGATGAGGAATCAAAAAAAAGACTGTGGCAGCAAGATCAGGAGTTAGACCGCTTGAAAACTGAGAACAACAAGCTGAAAATACAATGGAAGGCCGAAAGGGAAGCCATTCAAAAAATCCAAAAACTAAAAGAGGAAATCGAAAAAACGAAGGCCAACGAACTGGATGCTCAACGCTCTGGCAACCTGGAACTGGCGGCAAAACTGAAATACGGCACTCAGGACAAGCTGGAAAAGGAACTTCAAGCGGCAAATGAACTTATGAACAAATCCTCCAAACAGCGTCTTTTAAAAGAAGAAGTGGACGAAGAAGACATCGCTAGGGCGGTTTCCAAGTGGACCGGCATTCCCGTGACCAAAATGCTGATGAAAGAACAGGAGAAACTTTTGAACATGGAAAAGGTTCTCTCGGAAAAACTGGTAGGACAAAAATACGCCCTTTCATCGGTTTCCAACGCTATAAGGCGATCCAGAACCGGCATCCAGGACCCAAACCGCCCCCTGGGCTCCTTCGTTTTTATGGGTCCTACAGGCGTTGGCAAGACCGAACTCGCGAAAGTGCTGGCCTCGTTTTTATTTGACGACGAAAAGGCGATGATCCGGCTTGATATGACCGAATATATGGAAAAGCATACGGTTTCGAGACTTTTGGGAGCGCCTCCGGGTTATGTCGGTTTCGACGAAGGGGGTATCCTGACCGAAGCGGTCCACCGTAAACCCTATTCGGTCATCCTGTTCGATGAAATCGAAAAGGGACACCCCGAAATTTTTCATATCCTGCTCCAAATCCTCGATGACGGCATCTTGACCGACTCCAGGGGGATCAAGGTGGATTTCAAGAACACGATCATCATCTTGACGACCAATATGGGTAGTGAGATGATCTTAAAACTTCATGAGGAAAACAAAAGGACGACCGGGACTATGTCCAGGAAAATCCTGTTGACTCGCTTTCGACCCGAGTTGTTAAACCGGCTGGATGAAATTATTATTTTTAATCCCTTATCCATGGAAGACATCGAACAGCTGGTTAAAATCCAGGTCGATGCCTTAACCCAGAGATTAAAGCAGACCAACACTTTTTTCAAAGTCACCCAAGAAGCCCAGAAGCATTTAGCTCAAATCGGATTTGACCGCGAATTCGGTGCCAGACCCCTAAAAAGAGTCATCCAAAAAGAACTCGAGGATGTCCTGGCTTATAAAATCCTGGACGGTACGATCAAACCCGATGATTTTATAGAAATCCGGGTCCAAGATCAAAACCTGACGTTTCACCGAATCAAAACCACCGAACCCAAGATTAGAAACTAATTAAAATGAAATATTGTTAAGATATTAAATAAAGATTGATTCGTATCTTCAATTCCATTATTTTAAATATTAAGTCTTAACAAAATATATTTCCCAAAGTCACAGGGGGAGCAACCCTTTCCAAAGATTTTCAAAATGGATTTACAAAAATACCCCATCATGGAAAGCATCAACCGAGGTTTTCGTTTGTTTGATCATGTGGTTTTACTGCTCGTCAGCATCGGAATTCTTTATGTCACTTTTTTGCTTCTCTGGGATATCGGGCTTGATTTCTTCGAGCACGAGAACCACACCATTCCCCACTACATAAGTGAATTGATGTTCGTTCTGATCGCTATGGAGCTTTTCAGACAAACCATCAGACAGTTAAATTCCGAACCATTTTCTTTAAATCCTTTGATTTTCATCGGTGTTATCGCCAGCGTTCGAGGTATTCTGATCACCCAGATGAAACTAACGACCCATGAGATTGATTTCAAGGAGGGGGTCACTGTTTTAGTCGTCTACGCCCTGATCGTTTTGATTTTGATATTCTGCTATTATCTCATTTCAAAAGTAACCAAAAGCGAAAAGCTCTTTTTAAACAATAAGGGAAAAGGTCCATAGAATTTGAAATGATGGGATCGTTATTAACGGTTAGAAATGAAGCGCTTTCCCATTTTTAATCAGATGCTCCTTTAACACGGAAGTATAGTCCCCCCTTGATAAAGCCGCCATTGTCCCCACGAAAATAAACTGCTTTTTCGCTCTGGATACCGCCACGTTCAAAAGATTAACGCGGCTGTTTAAAAACCGGGGCTCACCCTTTGAAATAACATGGGAAAACAAAACGAGGTCTCTTTCGCCTCCCTGAAACCGATGAACCGTACCGGTGGCGATCTTATTTTTTTCCTGTCCATCCTCTTCAGCAATACCGAAAGGGATTTTTTCCCTTTTCAAAGCAGCATTGATCTGAAGAAGCTGCCCACGAAAAGGTGTTAATATAGCTATATTTTTATACTCAACACCCTGTTTATATATATATTTTACCAAGGAAATAAGCCGTAGAACTTCCAGAGGGTTTTCCCATGAATTTCCGTATCTTTTTTCCTCTCCCATCACATCGACAAAAAACAGAGCTTCATTTTCAATGTCCGTTTTTTCGGTCGGGGTTTTGACGAGCAACGGATAACCGCATAGATCCATACTGATCTGGATGATGGGTTTTCGGCAGCGGAAATGCTCCTTCAACGTGATGATATCGGAAACCGATTCCATGGCGACATGATGAGCCGACCTCAGATTATCCCCCTCAGAAGAAAAATACGAGAGTATTTCTCCCGAAAGCTTGATATTTCTTTTCAAGGCGAGGCTTAGAACATCCTGCCCCGTCAAACCGCAGATGGGTTCAAGTTGATAGATGTCTCCCAATATCGCTGCTCTTTTTGCCCTGATCAATGCCGGCATCAAATAAGGGATAGCACACTGACCGGCCTCATCGATGATGATCAGACCGATCTCATTTTCCTCCATGGGGAAAAAATTGCGGATGGAAAGCAAGGTGCTTCCGACCAAAGGAAACGCGGTTAATAAAAACATCCATTTATTGTGATTTCTTAAAACGCGAAACCCTTTTTTTTCTTCGATATCCTTCATCAAGCCAGATATGATCCTTATTAATTGCTCTTGATTATATCCGGCCCAAGCCGTAAGCACTTTCCTGGCGGTCTGATAGATTTTAAATTCAAACTCGGCGCTTTTTGGGTTGAGCTTTTTCCTCTTACCTGTTTTTGGCGGATCCATATCCTTAAGTAGCGCCTCCAATTCCTTTCTGGCTTGAACAAACTCCCCATGAGATTTGGAAGGATTTAACCTTTTTAATGCATGGAGGTAGGTTTTTAAGAAAAAAAGTGTCTGGGTTGAAAAAACGATTCGGCTACCAACCCTCAAGGCAACGGGTAGTTCTCCCTCTAAGTTTAATCCTTCCAGCGCGTTATCCACCGCCCTGTTGTTCGTACTGGATACGAGAGAAACCGCGTCCAGTGAGTTTAGCTGATCATCCGGGCTTTTAAGCTGGAAAGCGACCTTAAGGATTCGCTCGGCCAGAATATTTCTGATCACGAAAGTCTTTCCGGTTCCAGGCGGTCCATGCACCACCGTGAAATTTCTCTCCAATGCGGCTCTGATCGCCCTTGTTTGGCTCTGAGTCGGTTTTCCCGGCTGATAATGAGCATTCAACCTCTCTGCCAGTTTTTTTTCCTGGTTGCCTCCTAACAAAAAGCGACTCGCGGGATGATCCGTGTCCACATAACTGAACAGATCATCTTCCATTAAATCATTAAGATCGTTTTGCAACTGCATTGTGGGTTGTTTCTTCTCCAGGTCATAAATCAACGCATAGGGATAAAGCCTTTGTTTCCCTTTTCTGGCAGAATCTCCATCTTCAGATTCCATAAACTCCTGAAGCGATGCCATCAAAATCTTTAGGACATCTTCCTTCTTTCGGTCTTTGGGTTCAAAGGGTCCGGCCTTTAAAATCTCCTCGCAGAAAAGTAAAATATATTTATAAGGCTCTTGATTTTCTCTATAGAAATCCTTGCGGAATTGAATAAGTTCCTCATCGCTAACCCCCAACTCCTCGGTCAATAAAAACTCATCCAAATAAAAACGAGAAGAAGACTCTGCGTCTGAGCTTTTATCTTCTTCACTGAAAAACCTTAAAGGTTTGTTAGCGCTTAAAAGGCTCAAGGTAACATCGTCCTGTAGGATCTGCGAATTTTGAGGATAGTCAATCTTTTGGAGAGGAAACTTAAACAGAGTCGCTAATTTCTCGCCGCAGTTTTGGGTTTTTATAAAGAAAACAGGGAAACCGACCATAACATCATGCTCAATCGGCTGGTGGTATTTTTTACTGATCTGATCTGAATGATTCAAAAATTTCAAGAAGGGGAGGCTCTCTTGATCGACATCAAGGCTAAGGCACTTTTGATCGAAAAACAAAAACGCATCGAGGTTCTTGTCGCCCGCTAGCAACTCAAGCTTCAGATAATTGCGTCCTTCCTTTTGAGCGACTTTTTCATGTACAGGGAGCAAGGTTTTTTGTAACGCTTCTTCAAACTGCAAGGAGACTTTCCAATGGCGGAAGAGTTCGTTGGCTTGGGATGGGTTTTTTAGGAAAGAAGCCATCAATAAAGATCAATCAAGGGGGATTTCAAAGCGGACCGGAATATCTTCCTCCCCCTTCAAAATCCCTTTCGCAATATCGATATTCATTACGATCTTCGATGACCGGACGGCACCCTGACCTTTTTCTCTAACCTCAGCGTTACCAAGCAAAGTGACGACTTCTTTAATCATATCGTAAACTGCCCTATCAGCGGAAGAATGTCTTCCCTTTTGTTCCAAAATAAAATTGCCTGTAGCCACCAATTCCTTAAACTGGTTATCAGGGTTATAATGTATTTCTGTTCGATCAGCGAAAAATTTCGCGTTTTCTTGCTGATGATCCATGACAACATCGCCGTGAAGAATCATTATTTTTAAGGCATCGTTAATGAATATCTCATTGGCGGTCGCCTTCATGTCCGGTTTTTGTCCGGTACTTTCATCCTCAAGCTTGTTTTTAATATCTCTTTTAAAGTAAAAGAAAA
>JAOUME010000230.1 GCA_029881655.1 Deltaproteobacteria bacterium
CTATTTCCCCGTACGAGTTGGCGGGTCACGTGAAACGTAAGTCTGGCACCCATTACGAGCAGTTGAAAAAAGACCTGGAAAGTTTCTTCAGATTGGTTCGAAGCGAGGACGACCGTTTAAGAAGTCAAAGATCCAATGAGGGCGAAAACGAATTTATGGACACCGATAACCTGGAGGACCGCTGGAAAAGCATGGCTTCGGAAAAAAAAGACCTGCATTCCGGTAGCCGGATCATAAAAGACTGGCCCAGGTACGCAAATGCGCTTGATTTTATGGGGATTTCATATGAGGTCAACAAAAAAGGTCAGATCAGTGGATTGAAGCGCCAATAATTCGTGGATAAATGCGTCGATCATCAGAGGCGTTGTATCCCTTTATTTCTGAATCGGGCGGTTTTAATGAAATAATGATGATGAAATTTGAAGAATTCTACCATGACCTTTTGAATCACATCCAGGATTCAAAATCCCTCTTACTCATGGAGAGGCTCTATAACGGTCTTTTTCCGGGCAAGCCCCGTCACCCAAACCTCCAGCATCTGTGGGGAGCTTTTTTTTCAGTGATCATGTCGGATAATTCCGTCAATTACCAATCGATACCCTCAAACAGCCTTGATTCGATCATCGGCGATCTCTCGAATCTTAACCTTTATGTTACGAAAAAAGACATCGCCCATACGCTGGAGAAGACCTTTTTTTTCCTGTTGCCTAACAATACCAAGAAAAAGCTAATCAATCAAATCCTCCAAACGCAATCCCAGCTGAAAAACTGGCTTTCGGGTTATTATCACGAGAAAATGAAGCTGGATTTGGGTTCGGCCTTCTCGGATATTTTTGAAAACCACGCCTTTGAGAATGAATGGAAATGCGCCTCGTGGTTAAATAAAATGGGTTATAAATATCCCATGGCAAAAAACGCCTTTGAAGTGTGGCTCAAGGTTTCCGGAGACAATATAGGCTCTGATGATCATCATGGCTATCGACATTGGCTTACTTTACTCCAAAGCCTTAATCTCAGCCCCTCGAATCAGCACAAGGTCGATTTTTTTATGGGCACCGTCTTTTCCGATCAAAATCTGCTGCCTCTGCCATCGCTTTGCGTCAACAGGCTTTCCTGCGCAATATGTCCCTTCAATCAAAAATGCCGATACCTGAAAAATAACAATGATCTAACCAAGGACTTGGAAATCGAGACCCAGCTTCGCACCGGCAACGCCGACCGTATCCAGACCGAGCGGTTGATCCGCTATTTAACTAGAACCTATTGGCAAGAAACTGAAAACCAGCGCAAAATGATCGTATCCTTTCCTGATCTTTTCGACGCTTTATTGAATTCATCCGGTTTTTCCGAAATCGACAGCCTGTTCTTACTGAAATTGATGGCTCTGAAAGAGTTTGGCTATAGGCTAAAAAAAGAAAAAACTTCTCAACAAAAATATTCCTTCACCCAGAGCAGGGATGTATTCGATCATTTTAAAAACCGCAGTACCCTTAAACAGCAGGAATGTTTCTACACCCTGATCTTAGACAACAGCTTTTCCATCATCAAAACGCACCTCGTCTCCAAGGGAACCCTGGATAAAAGTCTCGTTCATCCCAGGGAAGTCTTCGCTCCGGCCATTCAACTCAGGGCCGCGGCCATCATCATCGTCCACAACCATCCCCAGGGCAGTCCCAAACCATCCAAACAGGACCGGATCATTACCCTTAAACTTTTTGAGGCCGCAAATCTTATCGGTATCGAAATCCTGGATCACATCATCATCGGGGATGAGAGTTATTTCAGTTTTAAGGATGAAGATTTGTTGCCAATTTTCAAGGAATATCATACATAAGAAGCTAGCCAACAAATTATATTATCTTTTTCGGATATCTGACTCAGGTCTCTCGTTTTCCTAAGCCGTTAACTCGCAGCGGCGCTTTAAGCGCGTAAAATGAAATTTATCGATATCGCCAAAATCTATGTCCGCTCCGGCAACGGCGGAAAAGGCTGCTCTTCCATGCGGCGGGAAAAATACGTCGAGTTCGGAGGACCGGACGGCGGTGACGGGGGTAAAGGTGGCGATATCTATTTTATGGGGGACGCGAGTCTGACCACTTTGATGGATTTAAGGCTTCATCCCCATCAGGTCGCCAAAAACGGAATGCCGGGGCAAAGCAAGCAAAAATTCGGGAAAAAAGGAAATGACCTCATCATCCGCGTTCCGCTTGGCACCATTATTTCCGACCATGAGACCGGCCATGTCTACCTGGAAATTCTCAAAGAGGAAAAGCGCCTCCTGCTTAAGGGTGGCCTGGGCGGATTGGGTAATATACATTTCAAGACCAGCACCAATCAGGCCCCGAGATATGCCCAGCCAGGACTCCCCGGCGAGGAACTCACCTTAAAGCTGGAGCTGAAACTGCTGGCCGATGTCGGGCTGGTCGGCTTTCCCAATGCCGGAAAATCGACCTTTATCTCCTCGATTTCAAACGCCAGACCCAAAGTCGCCGATTATCCCTTTACCACCTTAATCCCCAACCTTGGGGTTGTCGCCGTCGCCAGCCACCAGTCCTTCGTCGTGGCCGACATCCCAGGGATCATCAAAGACGCTCACCTGGGCACAGGACTGGGTCATCAGTTTTTAAGGCATATCCAAAGGACTTCGGTTTTAGCCCTTTTGATCGATATATCCTCCATGGCTGAAAAAAAACCCATGGAAACCTACGAGATTCTTCTAAACGAGCTGAAAAATCACTCCGTGGACCTGCAAGCCAAGAAAAGAGTCGTGCTGTTGACCAAAACCGACGCGATTGAAAGCGGTTTGAATATCGACCGTCTTATCGAAGAATTCAGGGATTTAAACGAGGAGGTTTTCCCGATATCCAGCGTTTCAAACAAAGGGCTTAAAAAAACCGTCACCCGGCTCTTTGAAATCATCCGGCGGGAAAAAACTAAATCCGCCTGCGATAAATAAAAAATACCGCCAGACAAGTAAATATAATATTCGCTCCAAAAGCCGCGACTTCCTCCAGGATCAAGCCGACACTGCTTAAGGAAACAAATGTCTGATCCAGCAGCCAAAATACCAAACCCAACAACACCGAAATAACGATCCCCGATTTGACGTTTCCCTGCCTGCTGGAAAACAGAGAAAAGGGCAAAGCCAATAAGACCATCACGAATATTCCGATCATACTGGATATTTTCTGATACATCGCGAAAAGGTCGCTACGAGAGCTGATACCGCTTTTTTTCTTGATCTGAATCGATTCCCAGATCGACGAGAAGCTCGAATATTTCGGGTAGGTGAGTTCCTTAAAAAAAACCAGGGGAAACTGGTCGATGCCATCGGCATAG
>JAOUME010000075.1 GCA_029881655.1 Deltaproteobacteria bacterium
GTTTTGATCTTCGCCGCCTGGAAACTGAACCCGCTTGCTTTCTGGCTGAGTCCTCTGGCGATTTTTTTGGTCTGTTTTTATTCCTTCACCAAGCGCTTCACCAGCTATTCGCATCTTTTTTTAGGGCTTGCAATCGGCGCGGCTCCGGTGGCGAGCTGGATTGCCGTGAGGGGCGAGATCAGTCAGGGATCCTTGATTCTTGGACTCTCGGTGTTGCTTTGGATCGCGGGATTTGATATTTTATACGCGTTGCAGGATCAGGGGTTCGACCAAAAGACCGAGCTTCATTCGATACCGGTGCGCTTCGGGGTGAAAGGGAGTCTGATCATTGCCCGGATTCTTCATGTGGGGACCGCGGTCGCCTGGTTATGGCTGGCCAGGGAGGAAGGGCTTGGTTGGATATTTTATGTCGGATTGGCGTTGGCGACACTGCTTTTGATCTGGGAGCATCTTTTGGTCAAGGAGGATGACTTAACTAAGGTAAACCTGGCTTTCATGAACATGAACTCGGTGATCGGTCTGACCCTTTTTTTCGCGGTGGTATTTGATGTGTATTTGCTAGAGAAGGTATGATTTTTAAAAAGAAGAGTCCCGGCTTAAAGGATCTGATCCTAAAAAAGGCCATGACCGAGATCGAGAAGCTGCTGCGCGAGATCGAAAGCGACGGCAAGGACCTGACTCTGATCAAGCTGAAAAAGTATCAAAAGACACATCATATCGATTGTACCTGTTCTAAGTGTTCCATGGCCAATAAGAAAAACAACCCCAGGCTGAGAGGTCTCAGGGAATACGGTTTTAAGGTTTTTGTGGCTGAGGAAGATGCCGAGGAATCGGAGTAGCTAAGGGTTTTAGCCGTTTAAAACCAACTTGATGATAATTAATGAGGGATCGATGGAAATAAAAATAAGGGTTTTGTTTTTAAGAAGGCTTGGAGTGGGCGTTCTTGGTCTTTTGATGTTCTTGCTGTTGGTAAATCAGCTACTGGCGACACCCAATTCCTTTGCGCCGATCATCCGCCAGGAAAAGCCCAAGGTCGTGCATATCAGCACCACGTCGATTATCCAAGGGCCTAATGTACCCATGGATCCTTTTTTCGAGCGTTTTTTCGGCGAAATCCCGAAAAACAGAAGGCACACCGCTCTCGGCTCAGGTTTCATCATCAGTTCGGATGGTTATATCATCACCAACAATCATGTCGTGGAAAAGGCCGACAAGATCGAAATTATTTTGTCGGACGAGGCCAAATACCAAGCCAAGGTGATCGGCAAGGACCGCCACACCGATCTAGCCTTGATCAAGATCGAGGCCAAGGGGCTTCCCTTCGTCAAGATCGGTGATTCCTCCAAGCTTCAGGTCGGGGACTGGGTCTTGGCGATCGGCAATCCCTTCGGACTGGATTTGTCGGTGACCGCCGGGATCATCAGCGCCAAGGAGCGGGACATCTTCAGCGGCACGGCTTATGGCCAGTTTTTGCAGACGGACGCCGCGATCAATCCTGGGAATTCCGGAGGACCTCTTTTTAATATGGAGGGCGAGGTGATCGGGATCAACACGGCCATTGCCCAGGGGCAGGGGCTGGGGTTCGCGATTCCTACCAATCTGGCGATGAGGGTGATCGATCAGTTGAAAAAGCACGGCAAGGTTGAAAGAGGTTGGCTGGGTGTCGGGATTCAGGAGGTCAACAACGAACTGGCCGAGAGTTTCGGGCTTCCGGGAGGCACCCGGGGGATCGCGGTGACCAGCGTCGGGGAAGGCTCACCCGCTGAAATGGCGGGTATCAAACAGGGTGACGTGCTGGTGATGTTTGAAGGGGAAAAGCTGGAAAAGACCACCCAGCTTCAACAGAAAGTCGCCGAAAGCAAGCCCGGTTCAAAGGTGGAATTTGTGCTTTACCGGCAGGGTAAAAAATTAAGCCTCAAGGTAAAATTGGGCTTGAGACCCAATGAAGAATTCGCGAAGATCAACCAGACCACCAACCAGTTCGGTATTCAGCTCGTTGAAGTCACCGAGGAGATTAAATCCCGTTTTGGTCTTAATCTCTCCAGCGGACTTTTGGTTTTAAAGATCGATGAGAGCGGGGTTGCCTGGGAAAAGGGCTTAAGACAGGGAGATGTCCTGATCAAGGCGAATCAGGTTTTGCTGAAAAAAAAGGATGATTTTATCAAGGCGTTTAAGACAAAAGCCAAGGCGGTCAGGTTTCTGGTCAATCGAAAGGGGCGTTCCGTCTTCGTGGCCTTGCCCGTTAAACCGTAGGATCGGCGGGAATCAATCAGGCTGCCGGATATCACTAACCCTAGAGAATGATTCGAAATGGCCACTCTATCCAAACGCAGTTCTTATTTTTACGCGGGGCTGTTTTTATTAGCGGTTTTAATTATCTTGGTGGGCAACTCCCTTTACCTGATCTATAAAACGGACTCCAATCTGATCGATATCTATTGGAAGCAGGGGGAGTTGGTCGAAGAAACCATGGCTATCGGGGCCAGGCAGAGTATCGAGTCGGTCACGCTGACCCCAAGGAAGCTAAAGCGTTTTTGCAAAAAAACGGCTTCGTTAATCGATGAACTGGATTTTAATTCAGGCGGTAAAGGCCGAAATGAGATCATGGAGATCTTAAAAGAGAACAGTTTTGACGCGGTGGCTTTTTTTGATCAAAATAAAAATTTCATCACTGGTTTTTCGAAGCAGAAGCTCCCTGATTTTCATAAGATAAATCTGACCGAGGATCAGGAGCGGAACGTAACGATCTTTAATCCCCTGAGGGATCCGGATGAAAAGGAGGTTCCCCTTTTATCAGAGCAGTCCGAAAGCAAATTTATTTCCAAGGCGGTCACGCTCACTTTCGAGCGTTTGAAAGTTCCCGGTTGGATCAGTATTACCATTGGGCCTGAAAGACTTCAGGAGATTCAATACCAAATCGGTCTGCAGATTTTTATCGCTTCATTGGAAAACAGAAACCTGCTCGAGTACATCACTTTTTATAATAGTCATTTTGAGATCATCGCTGATTCCGATCCGAAAAATATCGGCATAACTGAAAAAAGACCGGAGTTCATCGAATCCTTGCAGTCGAAGGTATCTTACTTTTTCATCAACAACGAGGTGATGGAGATCATCCATCCCTGGGGTTTTAACAGGGAGCCCAAGGGTGTCTTCAAGATTGGTTTTCCTACGACCGAGATCGACCGGATCTATTACGATACCCTAAGAAACACGATTTTGATCAGTGTGGCGGTGATGTTGATGGCCATGATGGGTGTGAGTGTCGTTTTGAGGTGGCAGATCAACAATTCCCAAAAATTCATGACCATGCGCAGGAAGATACTGGAGAACGAGAAACTGGTTTCCCTGGCGAACCTGACTGCGGGCGTGGCTCATGAGGTCAGAAACCCGCTTAACAGTATCGGCATCACCATCCAGCGGCTTCAGTACGAATACCAGCCTCAGGACGATGAGGACGCCAAGGAGTATCTTAGCTTGACCGGGCTGATGAAGAAGGAGGTGGCTCGCATCAATCAGATCATCAGCGATTTTTTAGGTTTCGCCAAGCCATTTGAACCTAAAAGCGCCTATTTTTCCATTGACGATTTTCTAAACGAGAGTATCACTCTCTTTTTATCGGAAGCAAACGAAAAAGGGGTGATGGTACTTAAGAATTTCCGTCCCCACGACAAGGAATTTTACGGGGACCGGGAGAAACTGATCCAGGTTTTTTTAAATCTCTTGAAAAATGCGCTGGATGCGACCTCGACCAACGGTGAAATCGGAGTGGCATCCGTGCTGAAAAAAGACGGGACCTGGGTTTTATCGGTTATCGACAATGGGGAGGGGATCGACAAGAAACAATTGAATCATATCTTTGACATTTATTTCACGACCAAGGAAAACGGTACCGGGCTGGGGCTTTATATCTCAAGAAAAATCATCAATGCCCATTTCGGGAGCATCGAATTGATACCGAACCCCAATCGAGGAGTTACCGCGAGATTGACTCTCCCCAAGGTTGATCATTGATCGACTTGTAATGCACCAACAAGTAAGCCCATTGTCCGTGGGCGGGGTTGAAAATTTAAAAACAACTATTTTTATGTTGGCTATTAACTTGAAATGGTTTAATTTTATAATATATTGAGAACGCGTCTCCATCCATGAAGGAAATATAAAAATCATGAACTCAAAAATACTTCTTGTCGACGACGAGGTATCCCAGACTCAACTCCTTGGAGGTTTTTTATCAAAAAAGGGCTTCCAGGTAAAGACGACACAAGATCCTGAAGAGGCCGTTTCCTTGATCAAGGCCCAGGAATTCGATCTGATGATCGCAGATTACCGTATGCCCAAAATGAACGGTCTGGAGCTAATCAGGAAGGTTCGTGAGATTGATCCCATTGTCGCTATTATCATGGTCTCGGCTTACGGCAGCATCGAAACCGCCGTTGAAATCATCAAGGCTGGCGCTTCAGAATACCTGACCAAGCCGATTGACCTGGAAGAGCTGATGCTTTTGATCGACCGCAGTATCGACAAGAAGAACCTTCTGGTGGAAAACAAGAACCTTAAGGAAATCCTTCAGGAGAAATTCCGCTTTGAAAACATCATCGGCAACAGCAGCGCTCTGGGAGAAGTGATGAGCATGGTGCAGAGAGTCGCCAATTCCTCAGCTTCCGTTATCCTCAGGGGCGAGACCGGAACGGGTAAGGAGTTGATCTCCAAGGCCCTGCATTTCGCCAGCAGCCGGAAAGACGGTCCCTTCGTTAAGGTGAACTGCGCGGCCCTGCCCGAATCGCTTTTGGAATCCGAATTGTTCGGCCACATCAAGGGTTCTTTTACGGGGGCTTTAGTGGATAGGAAAGGTAAATTCGAAGAAGCCGACAAGGGAACCATTTTTTTAGACGAGGTTGGCGAGATCAGCCTGACCACCCAGAGCAAGCTTTTAAGGGTCCTTCAGGAAAAGGAATTCGAGCGGGTCGGAAGCAACCAGACCATTCAGGTCGATGTGCGCATTATCACGGCCACCAACCGCGATCTGGAAGAGGCCGTCGCTTTGAAGACCATGCGGGAGGATCTGTTTTACAGGCTCAACGTCGTACCCATCTATTTACCGCCCTTAAGAAAAAGAAGAGAGGACATTCCCCATCTTTTCGAGCATTTCGTAAAGAAATTCTCCAAGGAAAACAACCGTCAGATAAAAGGACTGACCCAGGAAGCCAAAAGTATCCTAGTCAAGTACGATTACCCGGGAAACATCAGGGAACTGGAAAACATCATCGAGAGAGCCTGCGTTATCGCCAGAGACGATGTGATTACACTGAAGGATCTTCCCTTGTTTCTGACCACTCAACATCAGGAATCGGCAGATGGAACCAATGGCTTGCCCATCCTGGAGCTGATGAAGCTTGAGGATGCCGAAAAAATGCTGATCGACATGGCTCTGAAAAAGCATAACGGGGTTCAGACCAGGGCCGCGAAGGAGTTGGGTATCAGCGAAAGGGCCTTGCGCTACAAGGTTAAGATCAAGGGGATTCAGTAGCGGTTTTTTATTGAAACTAAAGCATCGATCTTAATTTCTTGATTTCCTTCTTGAGTCGGTAGATATCCTGGTTGTGTTTTTTGACGAATTGATCGAAATCACTTTTGGAGATCATTTTTTTCGTGTCATCTGAATCTTGTGTCACCGGCGGTTTTTTTTTCTGAGGCGCGGCGCGGTCTAAAAACTGGAGGATGACATCTTGGTTGGATTCAATCTTGCTGACTTTTTCACCTAGGGAATGGGTGAAAAAAATGATGAACCCGAGGCCGACCATAAGGAGCAGGAAACCCAGGACGGGGAGGAAGGAATTTTTTTTGGGTGGCAAGTCGGTGTACATGTTTTCCGTGGACTTTTATTAACGGTCAATAGATTGCTGACAGGATTTTCGCTACAGCGATACTGTTATAAGATTAACTATAATTTTATAACAAATCCAAAAGATTCTCAAGTTTTATTCCTAACCTTTTTATTGCCTTGAAAATCAGCGGGAATGGTGATGGAAAGGTCACGGGTTATCGTTAAACAAGGCTGTAATTTCTTTTGTCTTCTTTTTGTGGACGTAATTTAAATAACCTGTTTCAATAAAATAGTAATGAAAAGGACGGCGGATCAACCCGTCTTTTTGGATGATATAAACTTCTTTTGAAAATATAAATGCCTCATTTCACTTTGATCGTTTGCACGCTTATGTCTGTTGTTATTGCTTTTTTTGTTTTGTATAAACCCCTTTTCATGGATTCTCAGGAAGAGTATCTTTCCCAAAACGAGAATGAGGATGAATTCGACGAATCGATATCCATTCTGGAGGCTTTGAGTGAACTTGAAGCGGATTTTGACATGGGCAAGATTTCAAGAGACGAATTCGATCTTTTGTCACTGGAGTACAAAAGGGATTTTCTCGATATGAAAAAACTATAAAACAAGCGAACTTTCCTCTACAATCTTCCCCCACCCCTTTTTTAGTTTGATAGTCCCTTGTGCCGTTAATGAAAGTCATTTCTTGATGCGTCGAAGGTCTACGCTTTGGCCTGAGCAGGATAGAATTAATAAACCAATTAAAACGAACAAAAAGTTAAAAAAAACCATTTAATAAGGCAAAATAAGGTATTAAATCTTGTTTTCCTTGTCACTTTATGGCATGGTTTCTTTAACGCCGAACCTCTAAAACCCTTGGCATATTCTTAAAACCGGTCATGAGCCTCCACCAAATTCCCTACATCATCAGCCTGATCATCAATACTGCGCTGTTTTTTTATATTCTCGCGCAGGATAAAAAAAATCCGGCCAATCTTTCATTTCTGGCCTTCACGGGCTGTTTGATCTGGTGGTTTTCCATTGGGTTTTTGGTTGAGGTTGATTTATTGATTTCCCAGCGGATTTGGTTTTTCAAGCTGGAGTCGTTAGGCTGGTATTTGCTGGGATTCTTTTTTGTCAGCTTTGTATATCATCTGATGGGACGCAAAAAGGATTTCATCCACAAGTCGATCCAATTGATTGGTTACGCGTCGATCCTGGTGAGCCTTTTGACGGATCTGGTTGTCAAGGGGAGCTTGAATCTCGGTGGCAAAGGCTATATGGTAGCGGGCGCGCTGCATGTCCCCTTGATCTTTATCAACATTGTTTTCCCGACTTTATTCGGGACCTATCTTCTGATTCGGGGGATCATCCAAACGACAGACCAGAGAATTCGCAAACAGTTTATCCTGATTGTTTCTGGCGGTATGGCTACTTTGACGCTCTCGATCACCACGGGGGTGATTTTGCCTCATGTCTTTAACATGTACGAGTATGGCGATTATGTTGAGATTTCCACCACTATTTTCACCTTGAGTATTTTCATCGCCATCATCCGTTACGGTTTTTTCAAGCTGAACTTCGGTGACGTGGCGCAACAGCTTTTCAGCCGGATTTCTGATGTGGTTCTGGTTTTAGATGATGATATGCGGATCCTGGAATGCACCGAAAAGGGAAGGGCGCTTTTTGATATCCATGAACTGCCGGCCGGAGGGATACCGGCTGAAAAAGTCCTGGATCGAAAATGGCTGGATGGCGAAGGCGAGATCGAGATCGTTATCGAGAAAAACAACAAGACAGAATTCTATCAGCTTTCAAAATCCTCCTTATCGGGGAATATCCGCGGCAGCAAAGGCCAGCTTTATTTTTTTAAGAATATCACCTTAAGAAAACAGGCAGAAATCAAGCTGACCGAAAGCGAAGCGAACTACCGTTCTTTGGTTGAGCTTTCGCCAAACGTGGTTCTGGTACATCGGCAAGGTAAGGTTTTATACATCAATCAGGCCGGAGTGAGGCTTTTCGGGGGCAATTCCCCACAGTCATTTTATGGACGTTCGGTTATGGATTTTGTTCATCCGGACTTCAAGGAGAAGGTCGCTGAGCGGATGAAAAAGGCTCAGCAGGGAATGTCCCTGGATAAAATGGATGAAAAGCTACTGACGGTCGATGGAAAGATCATCGACGGGGAAGTGGCTGGGCTACCCATTCAGTATCAGGGTGATATCGCGACCCTCTTGGTTGTTCGGGATGTCACCGAGCAAAAGAAGGTTCAAAAACAATTGCTCAAGACCAGGGAGGAAGCCCTAGAGGCCCACCGGGTCAAGGAGAATTTCCTGACCGTGATGAGTCACGAACTAATCACGCCGATTAACGGGATGCTGGGTTTGAGCGAATTGAGCATGAAGATGGAAATGCCGAGCGAGGCCAGCGAGAATCTGAAGATCATCCACAAATCGACCCAGTCGCTTTTAAACATCGTCAAGGACATCCTATCCATATCCAAGCTCGAAGCCAACTCTCTCAAGGTGGATCAAATCCCGATTTCGATGGATAGTATCCGGAAGGATCTGTTCAATCTGTTTCATGCTTCGGCCAAATCTAAGGGCATCGGCCTTTTGTACCATTGCTTTGAGGAACAACCCTGGGATTTGATTGGCGATCCCTTGAGACTGTTTCATATTTTATCAAATTTAGTGTCCAACGCGATTAAGTTTACCAAAGAGGGTGAAGTTCATCTCGATATTAAGATTCTTAAACAGGATGATAAAAAGGCTTGGCTCCGCTTCGAGATCCAGGATACCGGTATCGGGATTTCAAAAGAGCGGCTTTCAAACCTGTTTGACTGTTTTTCCCAGGAAGATTTCACAACCACCAGAGATCATGGAGGCATCGGTATCGGGCTAAACCTCTCTAAAAAGCTGGTCGAGCTGATGGGAGGTAAGATCGGCGTGGAAAGCGAGCATGGTAAAGGCAGTCTGTTCTGGCTGGAGATTCCCTTTGGGAAGGGTATTAAAACAGAGCGGGAGGTCATAAAGGAGCCGGACATCCAATTTAAAAAGCCGTCAGTTGAGGATTTAGCCAATATCCTGGTGGTGGACGACGACTCGGTCAATCAGTTTGTACTGGTCCGGCTTCTAAAGGCGCTTGGATTCGAGGCCGATACGGCTGGAAACGGTTTGGAAGCCTTGGAATTGATCAAGCTGAAAAAATACAGGGTTGTCTTTATGGACTGCCTGATGCCGGTCATGGACGGTTATCAGAGTACCCGCGAGATAAAGGCATTTGAAAAAGAAAATAATAACGGATCGCAAATCAAGGTGGTCGCCCTGACGGCGAACATTCTGGAAAAAGATCAACAGAAATGTTGGGACGCTGGAATGGACGACTTCGTATCCAAACCCATGAACCTTGAAAAGCTTCAGACCGTTTTAAATAAATATATGCATTGATAACAATCAGGAGGCATAAGGATTTTTCAGGTCCACTTTCTTGATGATGGGGTTCAATGCCTGGGAGATGATCATGAGCTGGTCGCCCGGCTTGATGTTCTCTATTTCCTCATCCGTGGCCACCACCTTGACCAGATTGTTGCCGATGCGGATGCTCAGGATGTTGATCACGCCGTCCTGGACGATTTCCACGGCTTCGCCCAGGAACTTGAACTTGCCGCTGATCCGACCACCCCAAAAGACCTTCGAGGGTGAGCCAGCGTTGATGATCCGTCCA
Source organism: Deltaproteobacteria bacterium (assembly GCA_029881655.1). GTDB lineage: Bacteria > SAR324 > SAR324 > XYD2-FULL-50-16 > XYD2-FULL-50-16 > JAOUME01. Next base: position 9,551 of record JAOUME010000075.1, read on the forward strand.
TCCTCGATGACAAAGACCTCCCGGGAAAGCTTAAAGATTTCGGCGTGATCGTGACTGACCAGAACCGTGTAAAGCCCGAGTTTGTCGTGCAGGGAGAGGATTTCGTCCTGAAGGGCGAGACGCATCTCTATATCCAGAGATGATAAAGGCTCGTCCAACAGCAGGATTTTTGGATTTCTGACCAGCGCGCGGGCCAAGGCGACCCTTTGTTGCTGACCGCCCGACAGGCTTGACGGCATCCGGTCCTTGAGTTCCGAAAGCCCCGTCATCTCTAAGACACGCTCGACCCGGCTTTTCTCCCTCTTGTTTTCAAGCGAAAAGAGCAGATTTTTTTGGACGCTCATATTGGGGAAAAGCGCGTAATCCTGAAAGACAAACCCCACCTTCCTCTTTTGGGGTGCGAGACAGATTTTCTTTTTGGAGTCGAACCACACCTCCTCGTCAAGCCGGATGATTCCTTCATCGGGGTTGATCAGCCCGGCGATGATCCGAAGAAGGGTCGTCTTCCCCGCGCCGGATTTGCCGAACAGGCTGATCATGCCCTTATCTTCGATTTCCAGTTTGAGTTTGAGCTCCATTCTGCCCGATTTGGAAATCAGACTCTTTTTTATATCGATGAAAAGCAATTAGCTACCTTTGATAAAACGGCGGTTGATAATATAGACCAGCAGGAGAATTAAAAAAGTAATCGCGAAGAGACTCAGGGCGTATTGGTTGGCAAGTCCGTAGTTCAAGGCCTCGATCTCGTCGTAGATCGCGATCGAGGCCACCCGGGTGACCCCCGGAATATTACCCCCGATCATCAAAACCACGCCGAACTCGCCGATCGTATGCGCGAAAGCCAAGACCACTCCGGTGATCAGGGAGGGCTTGGTGTTGGGGAGCAGGACCATAAAAAGCGTGCGGAATTTCGATTTACCCAGAGTCAGAGCCGCCTCGTGCAGGCTTTCGGGGATTTTTTCAAATCCGGCCTGAATCGGTTGCACCATAAAAGGCAGGCTGAAGATCACCGAGCCCAGGACCAGCCCCTCGAAACTGAAGACCAGTCGGACCCCGAAGGTCTGGATAATGAACCCTCCCAAAAAGCTCTCGGCTCCAAAGGTGACCAGGAGATAAAATCCCAGGACCGAAGGCGGCAAGACCAGCGGCATGCTGACGATGGTCTCCAGTACCGGTTTGAGGCGAGCGCGGGTATAGGCTAGGTAATAGGCGACGGGAACCCCGATGATCAATAGGATGAAGGTGGTGATCAGGGCCAGTTTGAAGGTCAGGTAAAAGGTTAAATAAAAACTATCCTGCATCCTTATTCTACCGCCATGAGAGTTACTTCGTTGGATTTAATCAGCCCCTCGACCTGATCGCCGGGTTTAAGCCCGAGATTCTCGGCACTGGAGGTCGTGATCACCGAAAAGATCGTATGCCCCTTGTAGCCAAGACCGATTTTGCTTAAGACCGGACCTTTCTCGATGGAGACTATGACCGCTTCGAGCCGGTTTCTCATACTCAAGCCTCCTCTGAGATCCTTGCCGATCGACACTTCGGTCTCCTTGAAAAGGATAAACACCTCCTCGCCGACGCGGGGTTCGTCCTCACCCGAACTGAGGATCACCGAGGAGAGATGGTCCTCGCCGACCTTGACCTGAATCAGGGCGATGTGATCGGTTTTATCTATGCGGGAGATGATCCCCTTCAGTTTGTTCATGAACCGCCTTTTTACCGCAGGTCAGGGCAATTGGTAGCCGTAGGCCAGAAAAATCTTTCTGGCCTGTTCGGAAAATAAAAATTGATAAAATTCCCGCGCCAACTCGGGGTTTTCCAAAAGTCCCCTTTTTAAGATCACCGCACCTTGCAGGATCGGTTCGTAGGACTTGGGGTCCAGTTCAAAATAGGTTCCCTTGCCTCTCATCGCGGGTGAGAGTACCGTTGATTTAGACGTGATCCCCAAATCCACTTCCTTTGAGTAGATAAACTGGTTGGCCTGGGAGATGCTCTCGCCATAGATCAGTTTGGGCTTGATCTTATCGAAAATCCCCAAAAACTTTAAAGCCCGCACAGCCTCCTGCCCATAAGGCGCGTTCCTGGGGTTGGCCAGAGCGATGTGGGTGATAGCCTTTGAGTCGAAAACCTCAAGCCCTTTGGAAAGATCGGCCTTTCCCATGCTCCAGAGTACCAGAGTCCCCTTGGCGTAGATTTCCGGTTTTTGGGAGGTGAGACCCTTTTGATAGAGGTATTGGGGGTATTTCATGTTGGCGGATAAAAACAGATCAAAGGGTGCTCCGTTTAAAATCTGGGCGGCGAGTTTTCCGGAAGAAGCCAGGATGACCTGGATCTTTTGGCCGTAGAGAACGTAAAACTCTCTCGCCAATTCATGGATGACGTTTTGGGTGTTGGCTGCGGCCGCGACTTTTAACTCCCGCCCAAAAAGCGTCCCGGACAAGATAAGAGCGATTATAAGAATCAGGACTTGCTTCATTGGCTTTAAGTCGTTGGGGTATTTAACTTAATTTATTTCGGTAGGTTAGGCGATATCCCTGTAGCTGTAAAGCGCTTTTCCAAGTCCCAAAGGCTTTTTTAAGAGTCCTTGACGCTGATCGTTTTCCAGACGGCGTGTAGAACGCCGTTGAGGATCTTGACGGCGTCCTCTCCCGCGAATTCCCGGCAGATCTCGATGGACTCGTTAAAGACCACCTTGGCGTCGGTCTCCTTAAAGTAGAGCAACTCGCAGCATCCGATGCGCAATATGGCGTTGAGACTATCGGAGATACGGCTCTGTTTCCACTTGAGCAGGTGTTTCTGAATGGTTTGGTCAACCCTGTAGAGGTTATCCAGGGTGGCGTTTAACAACTGGTTGTAAAATTCGGTTCCCTTCTCGCTGAGCTTCAGGTTTTTGACGATGAGGTCTTCGCCGATGGGGTTGATCTCGACAAAAACGCGGGAATAAAGAGTCTGACAGGCGGCGATACGG
>JAOUME010000231.1 GCA_029881655.1 Deltaproteobacteria bacterium
CCAAGGAATCGATCAGTCGCTTGGCGTTTTGAGTGATTTTATCGATCGGAAGATGATGCCCAATAATTCCGGTTGAAGATGTAAAAACCTGATTTAAATCGATATCCAGCTCATCCGCGATGGATTGAGCCATCCGAAGGTTGCGGGAGAGACCCTCCAAGCCGGTAGCTGCGTTGGCATTACCAGAATTGACGATCAAGGATCTGAAACGGTCAGTCGGGGTATTTTCACGGCAATAAATAACATGCGCGGACGCAACCTGATTTCTGGTATAGACCGCACCCAAAAGAGCGTCCTTTTCGCAGTAAACCAAGCCCAAGTCCTTTTTCCCAGCTATTTTTTTAATTCCTGCCGAAATTCCAGAACAGGTAAAACCAGAAGGTAGCACTATCAATCAACCAAATATCATTATTAAATCATATAAACGCAATGGACTATCGGGGTTTTCCCGTTGCTGAGAATGTAAACTTGATCGATTCGAATGCCACTATATCGCCATCCTTTAAAAATTTGGTCTCAATACGGCGGCCATTGACAAAAGTTCCACTTCCGGATTTCAGGTCGGTTATTTTGAAGCGGCCCGCCACCCTCTCGATTTTGGAATGTCTCAGAGAGGCCGACCTGGACTTCGTCGTTAAATCGTTCATTTCCGAACGCCCGATGAAAGTGATATTGCGAGTAAGATAATAGGTTTTTTTTCGGTTATCCGCAGGAATCAAAGAGGGTGAATTTTTCAGAATTTTTCCATAGGTTTTCCTGGCTCTTGGGATAATATGATTGTCTTTTTGAACTTTTATGTCTGTCTTGAGTGGTTTCTCCACCGGAGAAGTGAACATCAAGGTCAACTCACCCATATCAAGAATATCTCCGTGATATAAAAAACAGCGTCTCGTTCTTCTTCTGTTGACCAAAATCGAGATTTTATAGTTTTTTTCTTCTAAAAAAACCGAATTTTCCTTTACTGTCAGGGTAATTTTAGAAAGATTGCTGTAAACATTGGTCTTTGGGTCCATCAATGCCTTGACGACCGGTTCCATATTCTGAATCTGTTCATCCAGAGGGTAAAATTTATGGGTTCTGTGGGGCGTAATGGATACAAAACCGATCTGGCTTTGCTTCTTCGAGTTCTGCTGGTAGCGGGATAAAAACAAGAAAAAAATCCCAACCAACAAAAACGGTATGATAAAAAGGACGGATAGATTGCTGGCTTCTAATTGAATTAATGGGTCCAAAGCGAATACAGAACCTTTTAACCACAATAAAACCAAGCCGCTTAAATATAATGTGCGTCGAATTTTCATGATCTCACTTAAAATATATCGAATTTAGTTGAATCGGCGTTTTAAATAACAAGGCCGCGCAAAAAATAGAGGAATATCTTAAGAAAGATGTCTTAATGAAGCGAAATTTGAGTTTAAAATCTTTTTAACTGACCTGGCAGTACTGAAACAAAGCGTCACCGATCTTGATCACATCACCGTTTTTTAATGGTTGCTCAGAAATCGTCCTGTAATTGACGAAGGTCCGTCCCAGCGGGTCGTTATCGACCAATGAATAACCGCAGGGGTATTTAATCAATTTAGCGTGAGAAGAATTAATATCTTGATAACTCTTTAAATTGATCTCGTCCCAAACCTGGCAACCTATATGATGAATATTCTTAAAAAGTTCAAATTCAAACCCCTCCTGATTTCCGTTGAGTATCCTTACCCATTCCTTTTTTTTATAGTTCGCGAAGTAAAAGGCTGAATAAAATAAAACGATACCAAACGAAATAAGGCTAACACCCCTTATAAAGAAGGAATTGTCTAAAATAACCGATGCTAGAAAGCATAAAACCGCACCAACTATTCCAGCCGCAATTCCACTTAAGATTCCTCTGGTTAACATAATCCCGAATTGATCTCTGATACCTACCGCGACACCTAATGACAATGCTAGCAGTATCCATCGTTGACTGTAAAACAAGCCAGGTAATATCGATTCCGGAACCAAAATCCAGTGAATAAATGCCTGTAATATTTCAATACTAAAAAACAAGATCGCTCCGCTGATTAATCCCAACGACCCTACGACCAAGGCACCTTTTTTCATTTTATTGACATCTTTTGTGAAGAAACCTTCCTTCGCGCCAAAAAAAACTCCAAAAATAACCCCGACCAAACCACCTGTCAGCGCCGCTTTTACGGATAGTGGGATAATATCGTAATGAGTAAATACCAGCAGAAGTTCCTGAAACGCCCATGCGATCAATCCCGCGGACAATCCCAGGATAACATAGCGGAAACCCTTGTCTTTCATTTAGTCCAATGTTGTTTATGAAAAAAACGATAAAACCGATCATCCTCAATCAGCTTTATCGTTTCCAGTAATATCAACCAAGATAGTATTGGCTGTGTTAAAATCAGCTAGCAATAACTTTAAACCGATTTACAGATTTTAATGGTTACATCCTCTTTCTGTTTCTCATAAACGCAGGGATATCAAGATCCTCAATGCTGCGCAACTGGTTACCTGTCCGAGTGAACGGCTCATCTTTTTTAAAGGGATGATCCGGATAATGTAAACGGCTTTCAACTTGCGTAAGACCGACTTCATCCGGATTCAACTCGATCACTTCCTCTTCTGAAACCTTTTCTTCCGGTTTGGAAACCAGTTTAAGACTGTCGTCGTCCTCCTCCTCTTCTTTCTGATCCTCGCTTTTAATGATGTTTCTGTGTTTAAGGCTGTCGATAACCCGTAGTTTTGTGTGCTGGCTTTCCAACTGAGCTTTAATAATTTCAGGAGCATCGAAACCAGTTGCGATAACGGTGATGACGACTTCGCTGTTTTTTGAGGGATCATTGACCAGGCCAAAAATGACATCAGCGTCCTTATCCGCTGAATTTTGGATGAATTCCGCCGCAGCCTGTGCATCCAGGAGTGAAAACTGATCGTCCGCGACGATATTGATAATAACGCCGGTCGCCCCGGAGATGGGAGTGTCGCTCAGAAGTGGACTTGAAATTGCCTTCTTGGCTCCGTCAAGACCCCTGTTGTCTCCAGTAGCGATTCCAGTTCCCATGATCGCCCTTCCTTTGTTGGCCATGACTGTCTTGAGATCAGCGAAATCAAGATTAATCACCCCCTCACAATTGATAAGAGTAGTGATGCCGCCAATAGCCTGTTTTAAAACATCATCGGCAATGCCAAAAGCTTCCGACATGGTCGTCTTTGGTGAGGCGATCTCCAGTAACTTGTTGTTGGGAATGACCATCAAGGTATCGACATGCTCTCTCAGTCGCTCGATTCCTTCCTCAGCGATCTTGGCTC
>JAOUME010000232.1 GCA_029881655.1 Deltaproteobacteria bacterium
GACCACCGATCTGAGAACGAAAATCGTTGAAGAAGAAATCACCATAAAAAATAAAACTTACCGGATATTCGGGGTGGCCAAAGGCTCAGGCATGATCCATCCTAATATGGCAACCATGCTGGCATATATTCTGACTGACGCGCCGATCGTTTTACCCCAGATACAAAAATTGACCCACTATATCGCTGAGCGGAGTTTCAACCGCATTAGCGTTGACAGAGATACCTCTACCAACGACAGCTTCTTTCTGATCAGCTCTAACAAAACTGATCAACTTACGAAGGCCGATTTTACCAAGATAAAAAAAGCTTTGGTAAATACGGGTATCTCCTTGGCAAAGCAAATCGCCGTTGATGGCGAGGGCGCAAACCACTTGATTGAATGCGTCGTTAAAGGCGCAAAAAACAAAAAAATCGCTGATGTGGTATCCAGGGAAGTCATCTCCTCCAACCTGGTCAAAACCGCGGTTCACGGAAAAGATCCTAATTGGGGCAGAATCCTGATGGCGATTGGTAACGGTTTAGCGGAAACAAAAGGTTTAAACGACACTCCAACGGTCTCTATCAGTATTCAGGGAGTGATGGTCTTAACCATGAACGAACCCAGGAATTTCAATGAAGTTGAACTTTCAAATAAAATGTCTGAGAAAACCGTTTATATTGAAATCGACCTGCATCAAGGCACCCAAAAAGCCACATCATGGGGGTGTGACCTCAGCCGGGAGTACATTGCGATTAACGCGGAATATTCAACTTGAATTAACTTTTCGCTTCATTACAAGTCTAACACCTTGATTTGTAATAACCCAACAAAATATACCTGACAAATCATACTGACGAATGACCGATGAGAATCATCGCGGATCAAAATATCACCTTCGCGTCGGAGGCATTTAAAGATTTAGGGGATGTCGCGTTAGTACCGTCCAAGGAGATTAATGCCGGATTGGTCAAGTCAGCTGATGCCTTGTTCATCAGAACAGCGACCAAGGTTGATAAAGAACTGGTGGAAGGCTCCAGGTTGAAGTTCATCGGCTCAGCGAGTGTGGGAACCGATCATGTCGACTTTCAGGCGTTGCGAAAATTAAAAATCACCTTCGCGTCAGCCGCCGGCTGTAGCGCGAGAGCTGTCGCGGAATTCGTTTTATGTAACTGGTTTGCTTTTAACCACCGCCATGGATTATCCCACTTAAACCAATTGCTTGGAATCGTTGGATTTGGTCATGTAGGACAGGAACTTTACAGACTGGCCGAAAGGTTGGATATCCGTTGCCTTATCCATGACCCTTTCAAAGAAGTTAAAATTAAAAATCAACGGTTTTATCCCTTGGAAACACTGCGGAGGGAAGCGGATGTGATTTCTCTGCATGTACCCTTGACGAAAAACGGAATTCACCCCACTTTAAGGATGATTGACGAACCGTTCTTTCAAGATTGTAAAAGTAGTTTGATTATCATTAATACTAGCCGTGGCGGCATTATCAACGAACAAATCATGCGGAAATACCGCAACCGTTTTTTAGGCTTGATCATTGACGTATTTGAAAATGAACCCGACATAAGTCTCACGACGCTTGGTATAGCTGATATCGCGACACCCCATATCGCCGGATATTCTATTCAGGCCAAAGTAAGTGCCACAAGTATCGTACATCAAGCCGCCTGCCGTTTATTCAAATTAAAACCCTCTTGGCGGCCTCAAGATAGCATTAGAAATCAGCTAATTGAAGTTATTCTCCAGCGAAAACAAAATAATATTTATGAAATTTTGTCGTTGATCTACCCCCTCTACAAGGACGATTTAAAACAACTTGATTCGTCAAAACAGACTTCTCTAGCGGATTATTTCTCAGCTTACCGAAATAATTATGTCTTTCGAGACGAGTTTTCAAGTTTTAAAATGTCCAATTCAAAATTGCTTGAAAAGTTTCAAATCGCTCAATTAAAAGCACTGGGCATTCAGCTTGACTGTTAATAAACTGATATTACTCGTTTGATCACATGTCTAAAAAGGGAGGAAAGTTCAATGTTGCTTTTTGCGAAAAGTATTAGTATTAATGAGTAATGAGAAACTGAGTCAAACCCATTGATCAAATAGAAGAACTATGCAAGAAAATCAACATCAATCAAAAGCGACAGACTTAAAAAGTATCGGAAATACCCTCAAGGCAAAAAGGGAGGAAAATTCATATACATTGGAGCATATAGCCGAAGTGACCCGTATCACCTTGACGAACCTTCGTTATATTGAAGCGGGTCAAATGGATATGTTACCAGGTTTGGTGTTCGTGAAAGGATTTGTTCGAAATTACGCCGACCTTTTAGGACTTGAAAGTGACTGGATGATCGAAGCTCTAAATCAAGCCTATAATGAAGATGATTTCTCACATAATGTTTCAGTTGATAACATCCAACAAACGCCTTATAAAAAGCAGAACATTAAGCTTTCCTACGTCTTTTCCGGAGCGGCTTTCGCAATTATCGTGTTGGTTTTAATCATCGGAAGTTGGGATTCGGACGATAACAGAGCCAATATCGCCGAGAAAAACGAAACCATCCAGGCGTTGGAAAGCCAGATTGTTAATGCCAATCTACCCCAAGACAAAGCAATTGAGGAACAAAAAAAGCTGGTCGATACAATCATCAGCCCTTTGAACCTCGTTTTGATCGGAAATGAGGATGAATGGGTACGTCTTTCGGTCGATAGTAAACCCGCTTTTGATGTTCAGCTAAAAAAAGGAGAGCGTTACGAATGGCCAGCCGAAGAGGTGTATGAGCTTACCATGACAACTGGCAACAGCGCGAAGATTCATTTAAACGGTGAGGAAATTGAGGTTAACAAACAATTGAAAAATCAATTTTACGAGGTTAGATTAAACAAATTTTCCTTGACCCGTCTTAACAACTAGTCCTTTTTAATGTGTCTGACAAAATTGTCTTAAAAACTTTAATCCACTAGTCAAAATTCAATTTCTGACTTCATACTCAAAGTCATTTTAAATAAGCCGCATCGCAGCAACATGATTTTATTAGTTATACACATTCACGCCTCAGCTAGTCAGTTAGTATAAAACTTTAGGCGCAGTTTTTGAAACAAACTCATAAATCGCCCTTAAATCTTCCACCATTATATAATTATGAAAGCGATCGTACTTGCCGCTGCAAAAAGCAAAAAATTATCCCCTTTTTCAGAGACCAGACCGAAATCGATGATATTTATGTCTGGCCAATACATCCTGGAAACGATCATAACCCAATTAAGGGATGCCGGAATTAAGGAAATCTGGATTGTCGTCAATCATAAA
>JAOUME010000076.1 GCA_029881655.1 Deltaproteobacteria bacterium
CAACCATAAAAATATGGACCGTTTGAGCCAATACTGTAGCGAATTCCTAATTCACGGAGTCGATGTTGAAGGAAAACAGGAAGGTGTCGAGGAAGACCTGATTACGATATTGGGTCAATGGGATAAACACCCCATCACCTACGCCGGCGGGGTCAACTCACTAAAAGACATCAAGTTCATCAAGGAATCCGGAAGAGACCATGTCGATTTTACTGTGGGGAGTGCCCTGGATATTTTCGGTGGTAAAGGTCTGCGGTATAAAGATTTGATTGACAACCAAAAAACCAACTTTGTTAATCTGAGCATTGAAGTCCCCCCCTAATACCAAAGAGGATCGGGGAGTTTTTATTTGAGATTTTGTTAAAAATCTTTAGAACCATTTCGGATAAAATTCATGTTTACCGTGTCTTTGATTGAGCCACAAATTCCCCCTAATACGGGCAATATCGCCAGATTATGCGGAGCAAATAACATCCGGCTTGAAGTTGTTGGAAATATCGGTTTTGAATTGACCGATAAAAGATTAAAAAGGGCCGGTCTTGATTACTGGAAATATGTCGATTGGGAATATTACCCCGACCAGAAAGATTATTTTTCAGGACTTGACCCCATGCGCATGCACCTGTTAACAACCAAGTCAGATATTTCTTATACAGAAAAAAAATTTAAACCCGGCGATTATCTGCTTTTTGGAAGCGAGACGACCGGAATTCATCCGGATTACCTTCTACTGTTCAAGGACCGATGTTGCACTATCCCCATGATCAATAAGAACATTCGAAGTTTAAACCTGAGTTCCGCTGCCGCCGTTGTCGTCTATGAAGCGTTAAGGCAAAACCGACCATAAACATCCACGTTTTCATAAAGATCGATAGCGATGATCCTTAAAATTCATTCACAAGACCCGCAGCAACGTCTCATTGAGCAGGTGGTCCAAATTCTAAGAAACGATGGGGTCATAATCTACAAAACCGATACGACTTACGTCTTTGGTTGTAGTATCCACAGTAAAAAAGGGATGAAAAGGATATATCAGCTTAAAAACATTGATAAGTTCAAACCATTAACCTTCGTTTGTAATAATGCCCAGCAGTTCCAGCAATACACCAAAGGGATATCAACTCCCATTTTTCGCCAGATCAAATCAGTGGTACCGGGACCATATACTTTTATTTTCGAGGCTTCGAAAATGATCCCTAAAATCATGCTCTCACCCCGTCAGACCATTGGGGTGAAAATACCGGCTGATAAAGTCGCCAACAAGCTGGTCGAAATGATGGACGAACCGATTATGTCCAGTAGCATTCCCGTAGAAGATAACATTGACTTTCACGATCCAAATGATCTTGCGGTCCGGTACGAAAAACGAGTGGATTGTATCATCGATGAAGGGGAAAAATTTATTATTAACTCAGCCATCATTGATTTTTCAGTCGATCCGCCCCAAGTCATCCGCTCAGGAGATGTCGATATCAGCTGGTTGGAAAGCCAGTAACTTGCTTTAAAAACCATTGATCACATCAAATAAATCAGAAACAATGATACGGAATAACGCAATACAAATTACCGCTTATCAAATTTTAGTCTTATGTCTGATGATTTCAAGTTGCGCCGGACTATCTAGCAGAAACTATCAAACCAAAGAGGAATGCGTTATTCAGGAGATGGATGGAAGAAATATACTCTTAATTGATGAGATAAGAAAGGAATGCGCTCGTAAATTCAGCGGGCAAAAAAACAAAACAAATCCACCCGCAAAAATCAAGTTTGGCAATAAAGATTACGACTCGGATGAAAACCCACATCCTCCAGGCTCTCTGGATTATCAGATTTGGGAAGACAACAATTATTATAAAAAATAAACGCGTTGAATCTTCATTACTGGGGCAACTCGGGTGGCTCGACACAAAACATCAGGTTTCCACCCCCTTTACTGATCTTCTGAATTTCCTTAACCAAAAACCGGATACAAGCCTGGCAGTCGCTACCCTTCCAAACGGGTTCCGGTAAAAGATGAAAAAAATGGTAGATCGATTCGTAATAATAGATAGCGTTATTAGGCGTTAAAGATTCCTCGCTATAATACTTTAGTTGGCCATCGACTTCGGCTTCCCTGCTTAAAACCCGGCCAAATTGTTTTTCGGGTGTTTCTTTAAAATAAATAATATAAGGAAAAAGCTCGTTTTCCTGAATCAGAGTGCCCGGAGTTGTTTTCTTATGGGTGACCCCGATGCATATCAAACCTTTGAAAAATTCATAGGCCGCGTAAAACTCCTTGATATTGCGCTGTTTCTTGTAGGTTATCGTTTGGACCAGATCGCTTTTATTGATGACCTGATAGAGTTGTTCAAAGCTGAATCTAAACTTCATTGTCATCACGTCGTCCTGCTTGAAAAAGCGCGAGTTGTAAGCGAAATCTTTCTGACTGCCGCCTTCGTACTCCCCCCTGAAAGCGATAACATCAGTTTCCACTAAAGTAAAATTTTTCTGTACAATCGATAGACTGTTATTATCCTTGGGAACCACCAGGTCTTGTTTGACACCATTACCCGCTTTTGCTTTAACATCTTTGGGTTCGGTTTTTCTTTCAAAATCCACAAAGGCAACCAGATTCTTTTTGATCTTCCCCATAAAAGAGCCAAAAGCGGCGTTGGATTCTGGACTGATTTCGGTGACCTTTACAATATTCGTCCAGACCTTCCTCAAGATATTTTTGACCGAAAGTTTTTGGATAAACCCGAACTCGTTGCCGAAATTGCCTTTAGATAGATTTTGCAAATGATTCCTAAATTCCATGATCAGATCAAAAACCATAGTTGGTGACAAGGAATCCAGGAACTTTTTTTTCGCGATTAACGTGTTTTTATCGATGTACATGGTTTCATGGAGCATATTTTCGATCAATGCCTCATCCGGGACTAGCTGTCTGTTTCCTAAAAAACAGCCGGCGGTAATCCGGCTGACGTCAACGGGGTCGATTCCCTGAAACCGATCTTTTTTAATCAGGTTCATTAAAAACAGCTTATAGTAGCTATGCCTCTTAATAGAGTAATCATAAAGCGCGTCATGTGTCTGGAGGGTCTTGATAAAGCTCAGGACTATTTTTCTGAGCCTAACTTCATCATTGATCATGCCCCTGAAAAAGATCAACTTTTCTTTGCCCTTGGCCTTGGAGTAAGCGCTGATTACGCTTAAAAGCAACTCGACCGGAGAGCGGGTCTCGGGAAATTTTGCCAAAAATTGCGGAATAAACAGCTCTTTTAATGTCTTAGCTATATCTGAAACAAACAGATAAAGGCTCCCACGATCGAGGTGAATGGTTTTGAGGTTAAATAGCTCGGCTGTGGAGACAAGAATTTCAACATTACTATTGATGCTGACAAAAGTGGGACTAAAAAACTCGAAAATCACTCTTTTTTGATCAACACCATGTAAAGCCATCAGTGCTGGAATCAGCTTGCCGATACTGATCTTGCTGCTGAAAAAATCCATCGTCTCAAGAATAAAAAACCTCTTTTTAGGGTCGAAATCGTTAACGGTATTTTTTATCGAGTGCATTGCGTGACTCATCTCTTCGACCAGTTCATCTGATAAATGATTTTGGTCGTCCTGCTCAAAAAAAACGTTAACAACATCATTGGAAAGCTTCTTATCTTCCTGGATAAGCATTTCCTTGGTTTTATTTTGCTGCTCCTTGTTTGCGACCGCCTGGCTTTGGAGTTTTCTTTGTTTGTTGATAAACTCGTTGACCGCTGATTTGAAGGTTTCCTTGTCGACAGCTATGACTCCCCCTTGCTAATAAGGTTTAACAGATTACATTATATAAATATTCGTTATTATAATACCGTATATTTTTTATAGCAAATTTTCAAATAAAATACTACCACTTGTCAATAAAAACAAATCCATTCAGATTTATATTTTCTCATTGTTTTATTTCATCTCCCTTAAATCCAATCCTATGCTCCTCAAAATTCACTTCCCCCTGATTAATAAAATGGGTATCAAAGAAAATGATCAAGTCATGCTAATCAATCAGCCCAGTTATTACAGGGATCTTTTAAATAATCCCAAGATCCTTTTTCATGAAAGATAATCTCTTGGCTATCCGCTAGTCTTGATTCATTATTTCATCATGGGCAAAGACTAACATATCGAGATTTAGCCAAACTGGAAATCCTGGATAAAAAGCAGCAAACTGTGGATCTCATAGCCTAAGACTGTTGCGTTTTTCAAAAACGATTAAAGGATCGTTTTATCGCCATTCATATTCTAAAGAAAAGGGTTGTCTTTTGCCCGTTATAGCTCTTAATTTACTAAATATTCAGATTTTGGACGCACTTCTCCTTAAGAAACCAACAAAACAAACTTTTTTAAGTTGAAGACGAAAGCGTTCGGATACAATTCCAATTCGGTTTTCAATCTCCTGAGATACCTTGCCCTGTTGAATCCATACTGCCGCTTCAAGGCTCCAAAACAGCGTTCCACTTTGTAGCGAAACCTTAAAATCTGTTTGTTGAACAAGATGTCATCCTTATTCAGGGGTCTGTTGCGGGAGGCTGTTTTCATGATAGCATCCTTGAGTTTTCTGGCTTTTAGAAACTCCCGGTTTTCCTTTGAGGCGTAACCTTAACGCAGGCGATGAGGGTTCCTTCGTTGAAGTTTTGATCGTCAAGTACTCTTTGAAGTTGTTTCATAGCCGATTCGTTAGATCCGGTGACATGGCCTCCCTGAACGAAGCCATACTCGGCATCTGTCGCCACATTGGCTTTATAACCGTAATGCGCTTTATTAGCCTTCTTAACCCAACGGGCTTCGGTGTCTTCAGAGTATCGGACCCTATAAACGGTCCCCTCGTCAGGCTCTTTTCGGTCTTCGGTTATCTCCTCAATGTATTTTCCAGGTCGGCGTGAGGATTCGACCAGCTTGGTGTCAATGATCGCTCCCTCTTTCACCAGAACCCCTGCCTTTCCAAGTTGACGGTTGAGTTCCGCGAGTATTTTCCTGTATAGGTCTTTGATCAGCAAGGCGTCACTAACGGCAAATCGTCGTGTGATCAGGCTTCTCGGAAGAAACCGAGAACCGAGTGAAGCGGATCAATTTTAAATCGTTGTAAAGCGCATTCTCTAAATCCCGGTCACTCAGGCCAAACCACCTTTGAGGCAAAATCGACTTGAACATAGCCAAAATTAGATAGGGGTCTGCTCCGATGAGGTCTTTAAGTCGTTTTGTGTTTCGCTTCAATAGCTTTTCAATCGGTTTACAGTTGATATCTTCGTCCACCTTATCCAAAAAGCTTTTCAATGGACCTTTTAAGATTCATTGAACCGCAAAGGTCTTTTCCTTTGATTGAAATCGTTTCATTCCTGCCTCCAGTTTGGTTGATATATACAGACGAAAACAATCATATCAGCTTATTGGAAGCGTTTTATGCGTTTTATCGCAGGCAACAGTCATAACCTATTTAATGTGTAGAGGGGGTGGATGTGATCAAATTATTAAGGACTTTTGAAATCGATTTGCCTTCTTAACATTGGCAGGATGCCTTATTAAATGAAAAAGGGGTTGTCTCGGTATTTGGCTTGCCGATAAGCTGAAACTTTTTTATGCTAGAAGCAGATTAAAAACGAGAATTTAAAACCAAAATCGATTTTAAAAAGGATTCAGTATGCCCAAGGCAACGCGAAAATGGACTTTTGACGAGATTTCAAAAATTTATCACCAGCCGTACCTGGAGCTGATTTACCAGGCTGCAACGGTTCACCGCAGGCATCACGACCCCAGTGAAATTCAGGTCTGCACTCTTCAGTCGATTAAGACCGGGGACTGTTCCGAGGATTGTGGATACTGCTCCCAGTCCGCCCACCATGAGACCGGGGTTGTCGAGGAGAATCTATTGAAGCTGGAGGAAGTTCTGCGCAAGGCCAAGGCGGCCAAGGCGGCTGGAAGCACAAGGTTCTGCATGGGGGCTGCTGGCCGACAGGTCAAGGATGATCAGGATTTCGAGACGATCACAGAGATGATCCAAGGTGTTTCCTCCATGGGGTTAGAGGTATGCTGCACCTTAGGGATGCTGAGCCCCGAACAGGCTAAAAGACTTAAGAAAGCGGGTCTTTACGCTTATAATCATAATCTGGATACTAGTGAGAAGTTTTATCCCAATATCGTTAGCACAAGATCATATGAGGACCGTCTTAATACCATCGGGCATGTGCTGGACGCTGGGATATCCCTTTGTTGCGGCGGAATATTAGGGATGGGCGAAAAAGACGAGGATCGTATTGCACTTTTGGCGACCCTGGCAAAATTGGAAACCTCTCCCGAGTCGATCCCGGTTAATGCGTTGGTGCCAATCAAAGGAACTCCCATGCAGCAAAATGAGCCTGTATCCATCTGGGAGGTGGTCCGCATGATCGCCACCGCCAGGATCGTTTTTCC
This sequence comes from Deltaproteobacteria bacterium, assembly GCA_029881655.1. Classification (GTDB taxonomy): domain Bacteria; phylum SAR324; class SAR324; order XYD2-FULL-50-16; family XYD2-FULL-50-16; genus JAOUME01. The sequence continues at coordinate 6,439 of JAOUME010000076.1, forward strand.
GGAGACGATGGTGCGTTTATCGGCAGGAAGAGAGAATTTGTCTTATGAGCATCAGGCGATGTGTTTTTTGGCGGGAGCCAACTCCATTTTCTCGGGTAGCAAACTTCTAACCACGCCCAACAAAGAGATTAGTCAGGACCAGGAACTCTTTAGCCTCCTGAAATTGACTCAAAGAAAGCCTTATAAAGATCAGTTTGAGGTTCAAAACAAATTTAAAAAAGCCCTTTAAGTGGTGTGAAGGCTTATCTGTGGAAGCGCAAAGAACCGAGGACGTCTCCTATGGTCTGATACACCGATGTAAGTTCATTCTCGACGATACAATAGGGCGGCAGAATATAAATTGTGTTTCCCAAAGGGCGGATTAAGAAACCTTTATCCTGAAAAGCCTTGATAATGGAGCGGGTGTCTTTTGGCGAGTATTCTTTGTTCGGGCCGAGCTTAACGTCCATGGCTGCGATGGTGCCCATAAAGCGGGTTTTTTCGACCAGTCCGCTTTTAGATAATTCATCCAGATTATCCCTGTGCCAGTTTTCGATTTTCTTGAGCTTTGCCTGGGTTTTTTGCAATAACTCAAAGGATGCGAGAGAAGCCGCACAGCAGATCGGATTGGCGGTATAGGAATGGCCATGATAAAAGGTCTTTTTTGGATCATCGGCATAAAAAGCTTGGTAGATTTCCTCGGTACAGACGCTCACCCCAAGCGGGAGAAATCCTCCAGTAATCCCTTTTGACAGGCAGATAATGTCTGGAACGCAGTTTGCTTTGATACAGGCGAAAATCTCACCCGTCCGTCCAAATCCCGTCATAACCTCATCGAAAATTAGCAAAATCCCGTATGCTTGTAGCTTCTCTTTAAGTCTTGAGAGAAATTCCGTCCGGCAAATCCGGAAACCGCAGGCACCCTGCACCAGTGGCTCAATGATCATGGCTGCGTAGTTTGATCCGTTAATTTTAAGCATTTCATCCAATCTTTCCAAGGCTTTCTCTTCTTTTTGATCAGCCGTCTCATCCTCTTTGAAGGTGAAGGGGAAAGGAACCTGATCGCAGGGGAAAAGCAGTTCCGAGAAAACATCGTTAAAGGCGCTCTTGTCAGCGGCTGACATGGCTCCGATGGTATCGCCGTGATAATCACCCTCGAAACATAAAAAACGGGTACGGTTTGTCACCCCCAGGTTTTTCCAATATTGGAAGGCTATCTTCAAAGCGACCTCAACGGCTGTCGAGCCGTTATCAGAAAAAAAAACCCGGCTCAAAGGTCGCGGTAGTGCATCAATCAGCTTTTGCGCCAGATCCTCGGCAGGTTGGTGAGTATAGCCCGCCGAGATGACCTGTTCCAGGTTTTTTGCCTGGTTCGAGATGGCCTGGGCTATTTCTTTCTGAGCATGACCATGCAGGATGACCCACCAACTGGAGATGCAGTCCATAATTTTTCTGCCATCTTCCAGATGAAGATAGACACCCTTGGCTGATTTAACTTTCAACTGGGGGAGGGCTGTTTTCATCTGGGTATAGGGAAGCCAGATCGGGCTATCAGGTTGATTCGGGGTCTTTTTCATAAATTGGTTTGAGCTTAGTTCAAGATTAGTTGAGTTTGGGTTTTAAAAAGACCGGCTATAGGCCCGTCGCAGGTTTTCGGGTGAGAAGTTTTTTATTCTCTCAATCTGAGCGATTACAGGGATATTCCCATAAAATTCGATGGTTTCGGCGTTTCTAGCGTTTTTATCACCACTTAGAACCACGCCTAATATAGGGATCTTTTTTGATTTGAGAGACTGAAGAGTTAGCAGGGTATGGTTGATGGTCCCCAGGCCGCTTTTGGCGACAACAATAACCGGCAGTTCCAAATAATCGATCAGATCGAGCATGAACTGCCTCTGATTAATGGGTACCAAGACCCCGCCTGCCCCTTCGACAATCAGAGTTCCCTTTGTCTCAGGTAATTGAAAGTCACTCAGTTTGATCTCGACCCCATCGAGTCTGGCAGATTCATGGGGTGACAAAGGGTTTCGCAAGCGATAGGTCTCAGGGTAAAATAGCTCGCTTGGCCGCTCGGTGACCTCCTTGATCCAGTCGGTATCGCTTTGATCCAGCAGACCGCTTTGGATAGGTTTCCAGTAGCTGGCATCCAGACCCAGCATCAAAATGGCCGATACCAGGCTCTTCCCGATTCCTGTATCAGTGCCTGTTACGAAAAACCGTTTTGGCAATTCAAGTCTCAAAATCAAACTTTATTTAGGTTGTTGGTAAAAAGTATTACTAGTGATTTCTCCACTGTGTAAAAGCTTTAAGAAGTGCGTCAATCTGTTTGAAGTTGTGTTTGGCGGAAAGAGTCAACCGGATTCTCGCCTGGCCGGCTTTTACCGTAGGCGGCCTGATGGCGATAGCGAGAAAGCCCTGATCTTCAAGCCACTGTCCCAAATCGAGAACCTCTTGGTCGTTTCCGATGATCACCGGTATGATCTGAGTGGTGGAATAACCGGTGTCATAGCCCATTTTATTTAACTCGTCTCTTAAATAAGCCGACATTTTTAAAAGGGTTTCTCTTTGAAAGTCCATGCCGGGGACGATTGATAAGGCTGCGTCGATGGCTCCGAGAGTCGAAGGTGGTAAAGCCGTGGTATATATAAAACCGGAACAGTGGTTGACAAAATAATCGGCCAGTTCCTTCGCACAAGATAAATAGGCTCCAAAAGACCCCATCGCCTTTCCGAAGGTTCCCATTATCAGATCCACCCTCTTAGCATCGCAAAGTCCCATACCTTTTTCGCCCAAGACTCCTGTAGCGTGGGCTTCGTCAATCATCAGAATGGCTCCGTATCGTTCTGATAGAGCAATCAGCCCCTCGAGATCGCTTTGGTCGCCGTCCATGCTGAAGACTGATTCACTTAGAATCAACCTTCTTGTGTAATTCTTTTTTTCGCTCTCTTGTAAACGGTATTCCAGATCCCTGAGGTCATTGTGCTTAAAAACGTTTATTTCGCAACGGCTTAAAAGCGCTCCCTGAATCAGGCTGTTGTGATTGAGTTCATCAGAAAAAATGACCGACCGTTTGTCTAAAAGAGCCGGTATAACCGTCATGTTGGCCTGAAAACCGCTGTTAAAAATCAAGCTACTTTCACTTCCTTTGAGTCTCGACAGTTTGTACTCAACGGCTTCAAATGCCGGATTGCAACCGCAGACGAGCCTGGAAGATGTCGAGCCGTTTCCGTAGAGTTTCATGAACTTGAATGCGTTCTTCCTTAGTTCGGGATTTGCCGACAATCCCAGATAGTCGTTGGAGCAAAAATTAATCAATTTACGCTGCCCTGTTTTGACGATGAGATTCTTAAGAGGATGAAATGTCCGCAAACTTCGAAATCGGTGGTTCTGTTTTCGGGCTTGAATCTCTTTCTTGATAAAATAAAATTTATCCATGGTACGCGAAAATTGCTAAGTTTTGATATGTCGGGCAAAGCGGGTTAATATCATTCTTATTCGTCAATCTAAAAAGCTTTTCCGATTTGATCAAGCAGAACTAATAAATAATATTAATTTCAAGCTAAAGAAGAATAGAGTTGGAGACGCGAGTATAAGGTTTATGAGCGAAATCAATTAACATTAATAAAAACGGCTTAGATTAACAAAAAATAATATAAAAAAATCTAATATAAATAAAAAGTCATTTAAGTTGGATTGAAGATGATCGGCACTTTGTAAAATAAGCTAAAGTTGCGTTGGTATTGACTTTCATAAGATTTTAACGCACAACTAAAAATAAATTAAAATTAAGAAAATGGAAAAGATATTTTTACTTCACGGACTCAAAGGAAGTCCGCATGGAACAAAGGCGACCTTTTTAAGGCAGTATTTTCCCGATATCGTTGTCTTGGATTTACCGCCTGCTTTGGATCAGAGAATGGAGGCGATTCAGAGGAAAATAGACACGCCTTCTTATATTGTAGGTTCTTCCCTTGGTGGGTTGTGCGCCCTATTATTCGCAATGGAAAAGCCGGAGTTGGTTAAGGGGATGGTCCTTTTGGCACCAGCGGTGGATCTTTTTGATTCGTCAGGGGTGGAAGAGAGGTTTCTCGCTAGCGCAAAGAAGGCTTTTATTCCCAAATCGATTCCTTGTTTTGTGATCGCTTCTTCGCAAGACCAGCTTATTCCGTTTGAATCGATAAAAAAAATGATCCAAAGGTCTCCCGATCAAAAAAATATTTCCCTGATTTCGACCAAGGATGATCATTGTTTGAACCAATCTCTCCCAATTTTGCTTGATTCTTTGAACCGTTTAATGGGAAAATAAACCTTAACGTATAATAAATGTTTTCGTTTATGACACTACCAGTTATCGGCCAGATCAAAAATAGGATTCAGCCAGTTTTAGACCTGCTTGAAAAGGAGGATTCCCAATGGAGGATTCCTGACGCGGAAGGAAAACCGGGCGGACTTGTTCTCTTGGATGATACCCTACCGCTACTCGTGATCCCCGATTTGCACGGGAGGGTGGATTTTTTAGCGGACTTGTTAAAGTACCCTATCGGGCAGCAAAAGGTTTTAGACCTCTTGATCTCTGATAAAATCCAGGTCGTTTGTCTTGGTGACGGCATGCATTCAGAGAGTAGGGGCAAACTCCGTTGGCAAGAGGCTTTGAGCGAGTACGAACGCGGCTTTGAGACCTGTCCCAGGATGGATGAGGAAATGGATGAGAATCTCTCGACTATGCTGGAGGTCATGGACTTAAAAATCCGGTTTCCCCGAAGGTTTCATTTTTTAAAGGGCAATCATGAAAATATCCTTAATGAGAAAATCAACGGCAACCACCCCTTTATTAAGTATGCTTTGGAAGGCAGGATGACCAAACTTTATATGGAAAAATTCCTAGGGAATGAATTTTTAAATCAATTTGATCGTTTTGAAAAAAATCTTCCGCTGATGGCAGTGAGTCAATGGGTTATTTTGTCCCATGCGAGGCCTAGGGATTGTTATCAACGTGACAAAATTATCAATTACCGCAAAAACCACGAGGTGATCGAAGGCTTGACCTGGACTAGAGATCAGGACGCCAGGAAAGGGTGCGCCAGTAAGATGGCGAGTGAGGTGTTCGGGATACGGGAAGATCAAATGCGCTGGTTCATGGGGCATAATTCCATTTTTGAGGGGATTTATGAGTCAGTGGAGTTTGAGCCTTTGATCAAGATTCACAATCCTGAAAAAAGAACCGTGGTTTATCTAGATCCAAAGAGCGAATTTAATAAGGAAAGGGATATTTTTACGATTTAGCGCTAGGCTTTGAGCATTACTTTTTTTAATACAAAGCACCGTTATAATTACTTATCCAAGTGAAAGTCCAGCCAGCATTAATCCAGGCAGAATCAAGGTCATATCCGCCAGAATGAAAAAAGGGGGTGAGACGGTTTTGTTGTGTTCGTAGTGGCGGTTCAGCTGAAAAAATATCAGAGAGGTTAAAAGTAAAATAAAAGCTGCGTCGCTATTTCCACTCAACGACCAGAAGGCGAGAATGAGAACGCACTGGAGAAAAAGAATCCCCACAATCAGGCGATGAGCTTTTTGTTTGCCGATTTGATTGGCAATCGTGGTTGATTTTGTGAGCAGATCGATTTTGATGTCGCGTATATCAAAAAGTACTGAATTCGAAAAAATCAACAAGAACCAAAGAGCGCTGAGCATTAGGAAATCGATCGGTTCAAACCATCCGTTTTCGATCATTGGCAGATAAAGGGTTAAAAAACTCCACACCGAGATCAGTCCCAGCGGTTTGAGAAAAATGGAGTCTTTTAGGCGAAAGGTTTTTTTATTTTGGGTGAGTTTGGGAAGAAGGCTGTATAATAAAGCCAAAGTACCGAAAATGATGATCAGGGAAATACTGGGGAAAGACAACCTGAACCCCAATATAAGAGAAACGGTGAAGCTGGTGATGATGAGAGCAAGATTTAATGAACGGTTGTTTTTAATCCAGAGGGTTTTTTGGTAATAAACCGATTGATTTAGAGCCGG
>JAOUME010000233.1 GCA_029881655.1 Deltaproteobacteria bacterium
GCCAAGCTGTTTCATGCGCTTCTTGCCTTTTTTTTGTTTTTCGAGAAGTTTCCGCTTACGTGATATATCGCCTCCATAGCATTTGGCCGTGACATTTTTCCTCATGGCGCTGATGTTCTCCCTGGCGCAAACTTTACTTCCGATCGAAGCCTGAATCGCAATCTCGAACATCTGCCTGGGTATCAGCTCCTTAAGTTTTTTTATCAGTTCCCGGCCCTTATAGTGAGCCTTGTCCTTATGCAAAATCACCGATAAAGCGTCCACGATTTCCCCGTTTAAACGGATATCCATCTTGACCAGATTCGCCGGTTTGTAGTCGGTCAGTTCATAATCGAAAGAAGCGTAGCCCTTGGTGATGGACTTTAATTGATCATAAAAATTATAAACGATCTCGTTTAAAGGAAACTCGAACTTCAAATTAACCCTCTTTTGGCCAATATACTCCATGGATAACTGCACACCCCGCCTTTCAAGGGCCAGTTTCATCACATTACCGACATACTCGCTAGGCACGATCACCGTACCCTTGACATAAGGCTCCTCAACGAAGTCGATATCCACCGGATCTGGAAGCTGGCATGGGTTCTCGATCTTAATGACGCCTTCCTTCTTGTGATGAACCTGATAGACTACGGTCGGGGAAGTGGAAATCAAACTTAAGGAGAACTCCCGCTCCAGCCTCTCCTGAACGATTTCCATATGCAAAAGCCCCAGGAACCCGCAGCGGTATCCGAAGCCCAGTGCCGCCGATGTCTCCGCCTCGAACGCGATGGCCGAGTCGTTCAGTGCCAGCTTTGAGAGCGAATCCTTTAGATCGTTAAAATCGCTGGAGTCAACCGGATAAATCCCGCAAAAAACCATGGGCTTGACTTCCTCGTAATCTCGTAGCGCGTTTTGAGCCGGTCTCTTCTTCAGAGTAATGGTATCGCCGACCTTGATGTCGCTGATGTTTTTGATCGCGGCCGAAAGATAGCCAACCTCTCCCGCGTGCAGGACCTCCACCTCAGTCTTAAAGGGCGTAAATTTTCCAAGCATGGTGATGTGGTAATCCTTCTTCGAATGCATGAATGTGATCACCGAATTCGAGGGCAATACCCCCGATACCACCCGAAACAAGACAACAATGCCGACATAAGGATCAAACCAGGAATCAAAAATCAACGCCTGCAGAGGCGCCTCGAGATCGCCTTTTGGCGCGGGGACCAAGGTCACGACCTGCTCCAGGATTTCCTTGATACCGATTCCCTGCTTCGCGCTGGCTCTAACGGCGTTCGAAGCGTCAATCCCGACCAGATCCTCGATTTCCGCGGCCACCGCTTCAGGGTCCGCCGCCGGGAGATCGATCTTATTTAACACGGGTATCAATTCAAGGTCCTGATCAATGGCGAGATAGACATTGGCCAGGGTTTGGGCCTCGACCCCCTGGGCCGCGTCCACGACCAGCAAGGCCCCCTCACAGGCGGCCAGCGATCTGGAGACCTCGTATGAAAAATCGACATGTCCGGGAGTATCGATCAGGTTTAGCTGGTAGGTCTCCCCGTCATCGGCTTTATATTTAATGGAAACCGTTTGCGCCTTGATGGTGATGCCCCTCTCCCGCTCGATATCCATATTGTCTAAAAACTGGCTCTTGCTCTCTCTCTGGGTCACGGAACCCGTAAATTCCAGGATACGGTCAGCCAGGGTCGATTTGCCATGATCGATATGGGCGATGATACAGAAGTTGCGGATCTTCGACTGACTGATTGAATCAAATTTCAAGATATTTCTCAAATGAGGTTTAACGCAGAAAAATCAGGTGGCGATTTTCATACCCAGCTTCCCGGTACGAATGGACTCCAAAATATGAAACTTCTTTAAGTCCCGAAAAACCGAATCGATCTTCTCCTCGGTTCCCGAAAACTCGACGATCAAAATCTGATTGCTCGAATCCAACATCCTGGCCCCGTAAAGATCGACGATTTCATTGATCTGCTTCGAGTTCGTCTCATTGTAATCCAGCTTGACGATTGCGAATTCACGCATCACCGATTTTTTCTTGTCCAGATTCTCGGTCGTAATAACGTGAATCAGCTTCTGGGACTGTTTCCTGATCTGCTCCAGGATATAATCGTCCCCATGAACCACAATCGTAAACCGGCTTATACCCGGCCTATGGGTATGGCCTACCGTCAGACTGTCGATGTTAAATCCCCGTCTGGAAAATAGGGTCGAAATCCTGCTCAGAACACCGGGTTTGTCCTCAACCTCAATCGAAATCACATGTTTTTTCATTTCGCGGACTTAGGCTTTCGGTTTGTAATGATCATTCATAAGAAGTCGCTTATTGTCTTTTGACTATGAGACCGCCGAACTCAGGGACAGATTCAACGAACTTTCGATTTTTTCCAGATCGAAGTTGATGATCGTCGGCTTGCGACTGGATATGGCCCCTTCAATCGATGATTTGATTTTACTGTGATGATGCACATCGATTCCAACGCCTCCCATTGCCTCGGCAAGCAAAGCGAAATTCATCCGCGACCCCAACTCATGAGCGATAAACCGCTTTGCGTACTTGGTCGTCTGAAGTTCCTTGATCATTCCAAGCCGTCTGTCATTCAGCAGGATCACCGTCAAGGGCACTTCCTCTTCAACCGCGACTGAGAACTCCTGCATGTTCATCATAAAACTCCCGTCCCCGGATAGGGATAGAACCGGAGTCTCCTTCTCGGCAAACCAAGCTCCGATCGCAGCCGGAAGACCAAAGCCCATCGTCCCCAGTCCGCCAGAAGTTATCAGCGGAAGGTGCTTGGCATTGGTGCAAAAGTGATTCGCCCACATTTGATGACGGCCGACATCGGTGCTGATATTCAGTTTGATGTCGATCTTGGAGAGTTCCTCGAAAATATTTTTCATCACCGACGCTGAATCAAAAGTCGGTAGGATCGATTTTCTTTCGCCTACCTTCTTCCATTGGATGGCTCTCGGTATGGGATTTTTTTCCAGACGTTCGTTGATGTCCTTTAAGACCTCTTTGATGTCACCCACAATGGGAATGTCGATCTTGATATTCTTCCCGATTTCAGCAGGATCAATATCGATATGGATCACCTTTGCGTTCTTGGCAAATAACTCTGTCTTAATGATTGAGCGGTCCCCAAACCGGGTACCCACCGCGATGATCAGATCGGCTTCCTTGCGGACCACTTGATTGGCGATGGCATTGCCATGAGATCCAATCATCCCGATAAAACGGGAATCGTCACTTTTGATCACCCCGGTTCCCATTAATGTCCT
>JAOUME010000077.1 GCA_029881655.1 Deltaproteobacteria bacterium
AGAGGATGACTCCGTCTTTGAGGACGAGGAGGAGCCGCTGGAAGTCGCAGAGGATGACTCCGTCTTTGAGGACGAGGAAGAACCGCTGGAAGTCACAGAGGATGACTCCGTCTTTGAGGACGAGGAGGAGCCGCTGGAGGTCGCAGAGGATGACTCCGTCTTTGAGGACGAGGAAGAGCCGCTGGAGGTCGCAGAGGTTGACTCCGTCTTTGAGGACGAGGAAGAGCCGCTGGAAGTCACAGAGGATGACTCCGTCTTTGAGGACGAGGAAGAGCCGCTGGAGGTCGCAGAGGATGACTCCGTCTTTGAGGACGAGGAAGAGCCGCTGGAAGTCGCAGAGGATGACTCCGAAAATTATGACGATACCAGCGAGGTCATGTTTGAGGTTTCTCCCGAGGTTTTTAACATGGACGATTTTAATGTTAATAACCTTGATGATCAGAAAGAGACCGAAAGCGATAGGAAGGCCGAAAGCGGTAGGAAAAACAAAACAGAAAACGATCAGGTGTTTGATCTAATGGACGGAATAGAAACAAAAAAAATCAAAGAATCAGAGGAAGACGAAGCTCTTGCGCTTGATGAACCTGCGATTTCGGATGATACAAACAAAACAGAAGTTCCGGCCGGAACCGAAATCCAATTTCTACATGACGTAAAAGAGTTTGACGGATTTATGGCTGAAGACGACATTCTGGGAATTTCCGAAGAAGATGTGGATGAGGAATTTGACGATGTGGACGCTCCTCTGGAGTCACAAAGCGTCACAAACCTGGCTCAACCGCATGAAACAACCATAGCTACCGCGGATTACCAACTAAAAACACAATCAGAGCGCCATGATATTTCCGACGATTTTCAAGATAAACTGGGCCATATGATCGAAGATGTCATCACCGATACAATACAAAATACCCTGCATGAAATGTTACCGGAACTGGTTCAAAAATTCGTAAAGGATGACCTGAACGAATGAGCTCTGATTCCTCTACTGCATGGTTAATGATTCGCGCACCCGAGTTGTCCGCATGACGCCACCCGACCTTTTTCGTGTTTTTCATTTCAAAACGACCGTTTCGCTTTTTATTGTCTCGTTTTCCTTGATCGGCATCGGGCTGATCATGATTTATTCTTCCAGCGCGATTTACGCCGCTCAAAATTGGGGTGATCAATACTACTTTCTCACCAGACAGTTGATCCACTTCGTCATCGGATTGATTTGTCTTAGAGTCGCCATAAAGCTACCCTATGATATCTATAAAAAAATAATCCCGCTTTTGATGCTGGTTTGTTTTATATTGCTCTTGATCGTCTTGATCCCCGGAATAGGCAAACAGGTCGGCAACGCCAGAAGATGGATTCGGATTCTTGGATTCGGGTTTCAGCCATCCGAGCTACTAAAACTGACTTTGATTATTTGGGCAGCTAGTTTTTTGGATCGACGGAAAAACGTACTCGGTTACTTTTCAAGAGCTTTCCTGCCCACCCTCATCGTCATGAGTATCTACCTGTTTTTACTTTTGCTCCAACCAGACTTTGGAACAGCCGTCTTAATTGCCCTTTGTTTGTTTTTGATGATTTTCGTCGCTGGAGTAAAGCCTTCGCATATGATATTAAGCTTCACCGGCGTTAGCTTCATCGGGCTGATACTCGTCGTTTCTCAACCCTACCGCCTAAGAAGAATCCTGGGCTTTTTAAATGTTTGGGAAGATCCCTACGATAAGGGGTATCAGTTGATCCAGTCTTTTATCGCCATTGCCCGTGGTGGTATTTTCGGGCAGGATCTCGGTAATTCCCAGCAGAAACTCTTTTTTTTACCCGAAGCTCATACGGATTTCATCTTTGCGATCATAGCCGAGGAAACCGGATTTATAGGGGTGGTTATCGTTATTTCGCTACTTGCTTTTTTAATGACCAAGGGTTTCGAGATCGCCTTGAACTGCAAAGATGATTTCGGGAGAAATCTTGCGTTTGGCATAACTTCCCTTCTCACTCTGCAAAGCCTCCTCAATGTTTTGGTGGTCACGGGCTTGATACCCACGAAAGGGATTCCCCTGCCTTTTATTAGCTACGGCGGAAGTTCTCTGATCATCAGCATGTTCATGCTGGGAATCCTGATCAATATCGCCGGTCACCTCAGGCATTCGACAAATCGATGATGGATCATCACCCATGCTGAGAATATTGATCGCGGGAGGTGGAACCGGGGGGCATATCTTTCCCGGCTTGGCGATTGCCGAAGCCTTTAAAGAGAAACTCGCTTGCGACATTCGTTTTGCCGGTACCAACAGGCCCATCGATCAAAAAGTGATACCTAAGGCCGGATACCGTCTTTACACCCTTTCTGTCTCCGGGTTATACAGGGTCGGCGCGCTTAAAAAATTCCAGTCGCTATTAAAGCTGCCCTTTACATTTTTACAATCATTCTTGATTCTGCTTTTTTTTCGTCCCCATATCGTCATCGGTGTTGGAGGTTACGCGTCCGGACCGATCCTGGCTCTCGCCCTTTTACTCGGAAAAAAGACCATCATTCAGGAACAAAACGCTTTCCCTGGACTCACCAACAGGCTGCTCGGCAAATGGGTGGATCTGGCTTTTGTTCCTTTTGAAGGACTCGAGAGACTCTTTAAAAACCCGGTTATCGTCGGAAATCCTCTACGAAAGGCTATTCAGGACTTGGCGGAACAAGTGGATTCCCGGTCCTGGGAAAAGATTTTCATCTCTGTAATCGGCGGCAGCCAAGGAGCTAATTCCATCAACAGGACCGTCACAGGGGCTTTGCCGGATTTAGTCAAACTTAAGGACCGGATTACCCTTTTTCATCAAACAGGCGAAAATGATTTTGAAGAAGTCAGGGAGAAATATGAAAAACACAAAGACCTCAGCTCTCAGGTCGTCTCTTTCTGCGAGGATATGCCTGATATCTATTCAAAAAGCCATCTGGTTATCTGTCGTTCAGGCTCGATCATCAACGAGTTAATCGCCGCCAAAAGAGCTTCGATCCTCATCCCCATCGCCCAATCAAGCGGCAATCATCAGTTGGAAAACGCGAAAATAATGCTCTCGAAAAACTGCGCTTTAATGATCGAGCAAAAAGATCTGACCCAAAAATCCCTTTTCAAGGTGATTGAGGATTTAGTCCATGAACCGGAAAAAATAAAATCGATGGGTGAAAACGCCGGGAAACTGAACAAAGGAAACGCCGCAAAACTTATCGTCGAGCGCATCCTGGATATTCTGCCTAAGCAACGGTGATCCAGCTATAAAACGGGAGTTGATAGGCTTATCGCTCGTTGATCAGGGACGGGTATAACAATGAGACTACTTCAATGGCCGGTTTTTCATAAGGATGGATTTTTTTTATTTTTTCAACGATTTCAGGCCATTGGCTTTCCCTGCACTGGACTTCAATTTTATGACAAATCCCCGCCGTCAGCGAGCCTGTCACCCCAATATAGGGTTTTGCATCATTTAACGGCCTGTATCTTTCGACAGCGGTGGAAGTCACGCTCCAGGAATCGTATTGAGCTGTTTTCCCGCAACCCGAGTCCCTGAGCGTCTTCAGGATCGACTCGGTCGCGTTAATGGGCGCGAGAATAGTGATTTTAACTAATCGGGACATTTCAGGAAGATCACCTAGAGGTTGTGTGTCGATTTGCAGGGATGACTTGCGGCCTGAAACTTTCTTAAATAAAGCTGAAAGGGGCCTTCCGGCCGCGGGTCAAATAGGATCAACCGTTTTTTCCTGACCCGCAGTTTAAAACCACTGATTCACTTTGCGGCTTTTTTAGGCCTTTTATTTGGTTTCGGTCTTTGGGGCCGGGTTTTCGTTTTTGGCCGCGTCATTGGTCTTGGTTGACGCTACACTACTTTGCGCTTTCGGCTTAGTTTCGGTCGAGACTTCTTTTGCGTCTGGCTCCAATTGTTTGATATCATTGTTTGTCTTTGATGGAACCGCATCACCTGTTAAGTCTGTCATTGTTGCCTTTTCTTCGCCCTTATCCAGCACGGCAGGAACTGATGGCTCCTCAACCGAAATATTCTCGATAACCGAGCTTTTGGCGTTAGTTGAGGTGTTATAAGTCAGCCAGAAAGAAGTGATCATAAAAGCGACGGCCATAATTGTCGTTATTTTTCCCATTACGGATTGAGATCCTCTTAGGTTGTTAGCCTGCCCCATACTTCCAAAAGCGGCTCCCAGCTCAGCTCCTCGACCAACCTGAAGCAATACCACAAAGATAATAAAAATACTGACGACCACATGGATTATTAATAAAAAAATGCTCATGATTACCTATTTCGATTTAACAAGATTCAATAATATTTAAAAAGTCATCCGCGTTGAGACTCGCACCGCCGACCAAAAGCCCGTCAATGTCCTCTCTTGAGAGCAATTCCTTCGCGTTGGATGGTTTGGCGCTTCCTCCATACAAGATACTGGTTTGACTCGCAACAAACTCGTTGCCAAGTCTTCCGATTTCGCTCCGGATAAATTTGTGAATTTCATCCGCCTGATCAGCCGTGGCCGTTTTCCCTGTTCCGATCGCCCAAATCGGTTCATAGGCGAAAACGAGTCCGCTCCAGACATCTGGCTCCAATCTTTGATAAATCGCCTTGATCTGATTCGTGATTTTCTCAAGATGAATCTCTTTTTCTCTCTCTTCCAGGCTTTCGCCAATACAAATAATGGGAGTGATCTTCAGACTTGTCAAGACCTCAGCTTTCCGGGCGATGAATTCATCGGATTCGCTGAAATACTGTCTCCGCTCTGAATGTCCGATCAGACAATAAGAACACCTCAATGCCTTGAGCAACTCGGGTGAGTTCTCACCCGTGTAGGCTCCTGATAGCTGATCTGAGGTGTTTTGAGCGCCCAGCTGAATGGTTGAATCCAATAACACTTGGGATATCAAAGGAATCAGGCCGGTTTGAGGGAACAGGACGATTTCCTGGTTTGGTTTCGGGACCAACTGGGACTTGATCAATTCCGTCAGTTCCACGGCCATCTCCGGCAGCAGATTCATTTTCCAGTTTCCCGCGATATAATTCATTCTTGCCATAATTATTGATCCGCTAAAGCTTCGATTCCCGGTAGTTTATGCCCTTCTAAAAACTCCAGCGAAGCGCCGCCTCCGGTGGATATATGAGACATAGCCCCAGCCATGCCGATCCTGTTGATTGCCTCAACCGAATCGCCTCCACCAACGACAGTTATGCCATCGCTTTTTGAAACCTCGCTGGCCACCTCAAAAGTGCCGCGCTGAAAATTCTTCAATTCAAAAACGCCCATGGGCCCGTTCCAAAAAATGGTTTGGGCTCCTTTGAGCGCGTTTTTATACATTTCAATCGTCTTGGGCCCGATATCAAGGCCGATATAATCATCTGGAATATTTCGCTCAACCGCCATAAAAGTGCATTCGTCGTTAAATTCTTTGGCAACGACATGATCTATGGGTAACAACAATTCCTTCTTAAGCTTATCAGCCAACTCAATCGTATCTTGGACGATCTTGAGGCTATCATTATCAAAAACCGATTTGCCGATGGAAAACCCCTTCACCTTTAAAAAGGTGTATGCCATCCCTCCGCCGACGATGACCTTGTCGGAAATTTCAATCAGCCTGGATACCAGCTTGATTTTGTCCTTAATCTTCCCACCACCGATTATCGAATAAAAAGGCCTTGGCGGGTTTCCAACCAACTTGGAGAGAAACTCCAACTCCTTTTTCATCAAATAACCGCAAGCCGCGTTTTCAAAATATTTCGAAACCCCAACCGTCGAGGCATGCGCCCTGTGCGCCGCGCCAAAGGCATCATTAACATAAAGATCCACCATAGAAGCCATTTCCTTGGCAAATTGCGGATCGTTCGCCGACTCTTCCGGATAAAACCGGATGTTCTCCATCAACAGACAGTCGCCGTCCTTAAGACAATCGATCGCTGATTGAGCTATGGGGCCCAATACATCGGGAGAGAAGGAAACATGCTGGTCTAAAAGCCTTTCCAATTCCTCGGCCACGGGTTTGAGCGAAAAACTCTCGTCTCTCTTACCTTCTGGTCTCCCCATATGAGAAACCAGTATCAACCGGGCTCCCCTTTTAATCAGATTCCTGATGGTCGGAAGCGCGGCTTTGATACGGGTATTGTCTGTGATATTTTGATTCGCGTCCAGAGGAACATTGAAATCGACTCTAAGAAAAATCCTCTTGCCTTTGACTTTCTTTAAATCGTCGATCGATAGCTTATTCATTAATGTATTTAATATGGTACAGCACTTATTAATTCATTTTTCGTTTATCAATTATTATTTCTGTTAAGACGAGGCTTGTCAAGGTTTTTACCTAATCCAGCGAGGTTTAACTTCCAGATGCCCCTTTAAGGAAAGTTAAACTCGAAGTTGGAATTTACGCCTCTGAAATATCGATCGGGTCTTTTCTTATTTTCTGAAACAGGATAATGAGTTAGTAATCTAGAATTTCAAATTTAATACCCATCAGTGGCTTCTATGTTTCGGTTGAGATTTTTCATCCTTTTTATTGCTCTTGTCTTTTTAAGCGTAGGCCAATCCTTTGCCCTGATCAACCGCGTCGAAATATCGGGAGAGTTTATAAAATCCCAACAGCTTTTTAAGGGAGAGGCTGTCTATTATCTGGACGGAGACCAAGGCGAACTTTTCTACTTTCATCTCCCGCCTAATTTCGAGGCGAAGTATGACACAAGAACGAGCTATAGACTCAAGGGGTTGGATTCAAAGGATCATGAGGTTAACCGTGACGCTTTAAAAAGGCTAAAAGCATACCGCCATGAGAATCGGCATTTATCGGTTGGGATCAAAATCGATCGTGTCTATTTAAACGGAAAAGAAATCCCTTTCCAGCAAATCGACAACCCCGCTCTTTCTCCCTTGAGAAACGCCCAGGGCGCTTTGCTGAGGATAACCCTTGGAGAACTCCCTGAGAATGGCCCAAATACGATCCGCATTGCCTTCCAGACCAGCTTCCATGAACTGCCATCGAACTACCTCCGGATTCTGGTTGATTTCATACCCAGACCCGTGAGCAATCAGATGGGAGACTGGGACTTCAAGGATCAACTTAAGCCACCCGTTCAAAACTTCGTTAAAATCCGCTACCTCCAAAACGAACATGACCGCTCAAAAAGAATCATCGAGGAAAAATCCTTCAGCGGTTCTCTCATCGTTCTGATGGACCCTTTCATGGAAAGCAACCCTCAATTTCGCTTTGGAGCCGGGCCATTCTTGTTTCAAAACATGGGGTTTTTCCAGCACAGAACTCAACAAGTATTGGATTTTTTATTCCAGCGACAATGGATTCGGGACGACGGAGACCCTTTTTCCTTCATCATCTGGGACGGGGGCTTGATGGTTTTTGGAAAGACCATCCTTTTACCCAGAAAGATCTTTCGCTACCATTTCCTTTTCGAAAAACTCTTTGAGAGTTATATCCTTGAGGGGGTAATCCAATCGAGTCTTCAGCAAAACAAGATCATTAATTCCCACCAAAACCCCTGGCTTGTCCCCGCCCTTATCGCAGAACCCTTAAGAGACTATATCGAACAGGTTTATCATGGAAATTCCAAGATCTTTTTTTGGACCGACTGGCTAAATCCGGATATTTTTCAGGAGAAAACCCTAAAAAACTGGTTGTTTTACAAAAATTACTATCAACCCGTTTCTGCTTCGCTACCGCTTGATTTGAACTTCTATTCGAACCATTACCATCCCTGGTATGAAAAGGGTTTTCATTTTCTCAGAACGTTGCATGACAGTCAGACAGCTTTTGAAACAGAGTTTTACCCCAAACTTAAAAGCCTAATTCAATCCCAGGACAAAAAGGTCTCTCTTTTGATGCCAGATAATTTTTTCGATCTACTTGGGTTATCCTCAAATCAGATAGAAGCCGGGAACAAATGGCTGAGCGAAGGGGGCAGTGTGGATTACGCTGTCGAAAAGGTTGAAATCATTAAGCGGGAACATGACTACGAACTGATTTTAGATGTCCAAAGCCTAGGCAGTGTCAATCCATCGGTAGAAGTCGAAATCGTCTATAAAAACCGCCATGAAAGGAGGGTTCTTTTAGGTGGAAGCCGAAAGCACCGACTGATCATCGACGATAACCCGACCCAGATTAAACTTAACCCGGACAATACGCTATTGGAGGAGGATTTTTTAAACAACTACTGGAGCGTTCCGGTAAAGATCAGACCTATTTGGGATTTCGCTAGTACAAACGAGTGGCTTTTTACCATTTTTCCCATCACATTCGGCAACGCTTATGACAAAAACCTGTTGGGTGTTCAACTGGATTTAAGTTACCTCAATCAAACCAATCTCCAGTTGGAAATATGGAAGCGAAGCCTGGACAACCAGATATTATTTAGCGGCACTCTTTTTCATAACGGCTTTCCATGGAAAGGGACCAACCTCTATTTCAGCGGCAGTCAACTCAATGCGACAACCACCTATAGCCTGGGCGTTATACAGGAATACGGTCAAAAAGAACCCGAGGCCTGGGTCGATCTCTTTATCTGGCGGGAATACCTCAATACTGATACCCAACAAACCCAAAACGGGAAAAAAAGCAGTTGGGACGGAATCGAAATGGCGGGAAACGTCCCGCTTATAGAGGGCGCCTTTTCCAAATGGGAAATCAATCTCAGTCTAAAATCAAGCAGAAACACCGTCGTGAAAAATGAAAATTACTCCCAGCAGTCCTTGTTTCAAAGATTCTCTTACGATTTATTCCCCTATCAGTTAATCTTGTCCAACAATCTGGACAATACCGACGGCGAAGTCCCGGACCAGAAATTGTTTCCAATGGGCGGCCCGAACTCTATGCCCGGTTTCCCGAGAGATAAGGAACTTTTTTACCCTCAGAAACTGAACTTTGGGGTCGGAACCAGACTGGCGCCCATAATGACCCATACTGATTTGAATCTTATGAAAATCCTGTGGATTCAAAAAGTAGACACCTATCTATTTTATCACTACGGGCTGGGCAGAAAAAAAGACTCAGGGATAAACGATCAATTCAAGGATTTCGAAATCAGATTCCGTTTCTTTTTGGAAAGCTTAAACCAACTGGAGGGATCTACCGAAATCGCTTTTGCAAAACCAATCGGGCATGAAAAATACAAGGATTGGAGAATTATCTTATTTTCAGACTGGGTCTTTTAGGTTAAGATGATCTTAACGGTTTATTAATCGAAATGCTTTTTTTAGTAAAGGGATCAAACAGGGCTTAGGCTAAATGATACTCGGGTTGTTCATCAACTCGATGATCTTTTGTCGGTAATGAATAATATCTTTTCTCAACGAAGTGATGTTGTTGATTTTATCGTCGATTCCACTGATATGATTATCCAGTATTTCCAATAGTCGAGGCAGGACTTTTTTCGAGCTTTTGTGAAGTTTGTATATTTGTGACAGTTCCAGCATTTCCTTAAGCGAGATGCCCAGTTCTTTTAACTTTAAGACAAACTTGATGTTGCGGATATCCTCCTCGCTATAAACCCTGATACCGCCCTCCAGCCTTTTGGCGGGCTCTAGCAGTGAAATCTCTTCATAATAGCGAATGGTTCGGGTCGTGATATTGAGTAGGGAGGCGAGCTTGCCGATTTGAATGAGTTTCTCTTTTTTAGCAGTCATCTTTTACCTTTACGTTAGTATCTTAACTTTATCAAAACGCTTTCGACTATGTCAAAAGTTTCTTCTGATCTTTTAGTGTTTTAAACAAACTCTCGTTAAAAACTTTGTTTCTTGACTTTAACGTAAAGTAGACTAATATGATTTTAAACCAATATTTACTTAATATAGGGCGGAAATGGATTTTGAGTTGACCCAGGATCAAAAAGCGGCCAGAGATTTCGCGCGCGAAGCCGCCGAAAGAGAAATCAGGCCGAAGGCGATCGAGATTGACCGCGACCACGCCATACCGGACAGCGTCATCAAAAAAATCAGCGAACTCGGATTTTTGGGGAGTTATTTCCCCGCTGAATACTCCGGAGCGGGTCTTGATTTTTTATCCTACGCGCTGATCATCGAGGAGATATCCAAGGTTTGCGGTTCTACCGGGGTTTTGATCTCGGCGCACACTTCCCTTGGGTGCGCTCCGGTTTTCCAATTCGGCAGTGAGGATCAAAAAAAGAAGTTTCTTGACCCGATGGCCAGAGGCGAGAAAATCGGCTGCTTCCTGTTAACCGAGCCGGGCTCCGGAAGCGATGTTTCCAGTCTGTCCACCACTTATGTAAAGGAAAAGGGCCAATTTCGGATCAATGGCTCCAAGAACTTCATCACCAACGGCGGTTTTAAGGGGACGGGCATTCTTTTCGCCACTTATAACCGCAAGTTAAAACACAAGGGCATCTCAGCCTTCATCGTCGATCTGAATTCCAAGGGCGTCGAGATCTTAAAAAACGAGGATAAAATGGGCATCAGGGGGTCTTATACCACCGCCTTTGCTTTTGATGACCTGATGGTACCGGAGGACTGTCTTTTGGGAGCCGAGGGCGAGGGATTTCATATCGCCATGGAAACCCTAAACGGCGGCAGAATCGGCATCGCGGCCCAGGCTCTTGGAATCGCGGGGGGAGCGTTTGAAAGAGCGAGAGACTACTCGTTACAAAGACAGCAGTTCGGCCGTCCGATCGCCGACTTCCAGGCCATCCAGTTCAAGTTGGCGGAGATGGCCATGAAAATCGAGACGGGAAGGCTTTTAACCTATAAGGCTGCCTGGCAGAAGGATCAGAAGAAGGATCACACCTTAACTTCGGCCATGGCGAAGGCCTATACCTCCAAGAGCGCCGTATCGGTGACCGATGAGGCGCTCCAGATTCACGGCGGATACGGCTATATCGTGGACTATGAAGTGGAACGCATGTTTCGTGACGCCAAGATAACCGAAATCTACGAAGGCACCAACGAGATTCAAAAGCTGGTGATCGCCAAGGAGCTGTTAAAGAAATAAAGATGGGAACCTTCTGATTTTTCATGTCGATGAAAAAAGAGTTGAACCAACTCTTGGAAAAATAATCGAATTCGATTAAATTAATAGGTATAGAAAGGGGAATTAACCATTCAATCAATAAGGAGGTGGGCTTGAAAATACTCGTAGCGATAAAACACGTCATTGATGTTGAACTCAACATCAAGGTCAAAGACGGCCAACTTGATCTGGAAGGATTGCAGTATGTGATGAGCGCCTGGGATGAAAACGCGGTTGAGGAGGCCGTTGCCCTTAAGGAGAGTCATGACGCCGAGACCGTAGTGATCAGCATCGGCAGTGACGACGCGACCGTTTCGATTAGAAAGGCATTTGCCATGGGCATCGACGCGGGCATTCACGTCAGCGATCCCAACCTGCGATACCCCGATTCCCTCACGGTCGCCAAGATCATCAACGGGGTGCGCCAAGATAAGAATTTCGACCTGATATTGCTCGGAAGACAGGCCCAGGACACCGACAACGGGCTTACCGCCGGATTGCTCGCGGAAATAGCGGACCTTCCCTTTGTCGCCAACGCCACCAAAATCGAGGTGATCGATGAGAAGAAACTAAAGGTAACCAGACAGGCCGATATCGGCAAGGAGGTGATTGAGCTGAGCCTACCCGCGGTCATTAGCGTCAACGACAGCATCAACGAACCAAGACTGGCGTCTTTAAAAGGCATCATGCAGGCCAAGAAAAAAACGATTGAGACCATGGACGCCGGCTTGCTCGGAATAGACTCAGGAGAGGCAAGTCTTGTCGAGGTGATGGAGTTTTTGCCGCCCGTCGCCCGGGCTCAGGGACAGAAATTCGATGGAGACGCGCAGGAGATCACCGAAAAAGTGGTCGGCCTCTTAATAAACGAAGCCAAGGTCTTATAAATCCGATTTGATTATTCTTTCGAGCCACTAAACAGGAGTTGTCCCATGAGTAAAATCTTAGTCATAGCCGAAGTAAAAAACGCGCGGGTTAAAACCAGCACAGCAGAGCTGATTTCCAAGGCAAGATCCCTGGGAGCGGATACAGCCTCGCTTTTGGTTGGAAACCAACTGGGCGAGATGGAGAGCCAACTGGTGAAAATGGGTGCTCAACACCAGTATATTTGCGAATCGCCCGAACTCGAAAATCCCAGTGCTCAGAGCTTAACCCGGATCATAGTCGAGGCCGCCCAACAATTTCAGGCCGATCAGGTCTGGTTTTCCTCCAACGAAACCGCTAAAGCCACCGCACCCAGAGTGGCCGCCCGGCTATCGGCCGGATGCGTCAGCGATATCACCGATATCGCCGACTCCGGCGGGGTGACCGTTTTCAGGCAGGCCGCCGCCGGTAAGGTCCTCCAGAAGATTCAGCTTAAATCACCAATCGGGGTCTTCACGGTTCGCTCCGGCGCGTTC
>JAOUME010000234.1 GCA_029881655.1 Deltaproteobacteria bacterium
CCGGGTTTCATGCCGAATTGATTGTCGGGTTGGCTTCTCTGGGCCATGAAGACGGTCAAAACGATGATCCCGAGGAGAGGGATGAAGCCGATCAGGACCCACCAGCCTTTGCGTCCCGTATCATGCAGCCGGCGGACGGTCACAGCGATGCCCGGAATAAGGGTGGCAAGTCCATAGAGCAGGCTGAGGCCAAATAACCCCAGCGACATCTCGGCCGCAATCAGAACGAGACTGAAGATGGAGTTGTAAATATTAAAGACCCAGAACTCGTTTCTCGTGGCGCGGCCCATAAAGACCGCGTAATGTTTTAATACGTGGAGATATTGTTTCATCCTTTATTCTTTAAATGAATTAGCCTGAAGCTTTATTTACCTTGAACTCTCAATAACCGAAAGCCGCGCGAGATTCGTTTTCAAACCCTATCATACTCCCGCCTTTCATAGCAACGCAAAAGACCCGGGGAATCCTGTGGTAAGCCGTGAAACATCGTGGATTACCCGAAATAAAAGTATAATACCCACGCGAACGGGTAGCGGCGTGAAAGCGGGTTTGGCGAGTCAATGAGAGGTTTTACGCCGGATGATTCAGGTGACGCCATCACGGCTGAAATAAGCATGGGGAGGGTGGTCAGTCAAGTTATCCTTTTAAATCCGGGTGTCCGGGGCTTGGGCCCTTTATGGGAAAAGGGGTAAAGGGGGAAATTGAGTCAGGAGAAAGCAGGGTGATCAGCGGGTTAAGCCAGACAGGCTACGGTAGAAAAGAGGAGGGGAAGAATATTTTATCTTGACATGAATATAGGAATATATAAATATAAAAATATCGCGTCAAGCCCTGTCGCGAAGCCCGACATAGCCGGGATTTCATCACAGATACCAGTTAATCGTCATCATGGATGCCCAAATGAAAATACAGATAAAAATCGCTCTGATCGCTTTACTTTTTCTGATCCCCTCATCGCTGGTCTTTGCCGAGGTCAGGTTTTTCCCCATTCTTGAGGATCATTTCAAACCGGAGCGGACAGCCTCCCTTTTGATCGGCAGCACAGGCGGCTTCAGCGCCGTCGGGGTTGAGCTGTCCATGGCTTGCGGACTCTTCGAGATTCCAGGTACTGAAATCCGCCAGCAGGTGAGCTTCACCTCCGTGGATTCGAGCGTCACTCTTATCGAGCTTAATCCTCATTATATGATCAAGCTTCAGGATCAACTCAAGGTCGGCTTTGGCCCGGGATTGGGATACGCCACCAGCGGAGGAGAGAGCTCGATGACGGTGCAGGCCGGAGCCAGTTTGCATTACCGCATGGACAGCCTTTTCTTCGGCGCCTCCGCTATCCAGCAGTTCGTCATGAGCGGCGGGGATAACTTCGAGTTTTACGGCAAGATCGGCTACAACTTCTAATCCGCGTCAAAAATACCCAAGACCCTGTCTTGTTTAAGCGGACAGGGCAGGTTTCCTCTCACGCCAATTCCCTTTAATTCTGGCCTCGTATTTGGCTTTCCCGATTTGATTTGGGAAATGACATGGCCTGCCTCGCGATTTGGATGGTTGGAAGTATCATATAACCATAGATTAAAAGGCTATTCAATAATATCCAATCCCATTCTACCGCTTCACCCGCTTTCCCACAATTCATTAAAACCCCGAGACCGTTACCGCCTGAAACGCCGCCTGACGGCCATCACCAGAAGCGTCGCCACGCCGAAGACGAAGAGCGTCTCAAGTCCGATCAGAAGTTTGCTAAAGACATTCAAGCCCTCCAAGACACCTGATTTGACCAGCGGTGAAGCTACGGCAGTCACCACCCTACCGATGCCATTTATAATCCATCCGATACCCTCCAAAATCGAAGCCAAAATGGGTATCTTGGACTTGATCCAACAATTAACATAAAAAACACCTTTTTTAACCCACCCGCTCTCAATAAAGGCGACCAACAGTCCGATGTAAACCACACTCCGGATCAGCACCTCGAACAGCTTGGGGAAATTCTCCCCGAAGTCAGATATAAAGCCGTAAAAACGAAACAGATGGAACTCCCCGAAACCGACCTTTTCGATTTTAGTTTTATCCTCAGTTTTACTTTGATTTTTCTTTAGCACTTTTAAATACTTCATCCTTAAGAGCCGGGTTTCCATCTCCCGGTAGTGGGAATCCCCCGCCTGCCTAAAATCGTGGTTCTCCTCGTAATTCTTCTTCAACTGACGATAAAGCGATAAAAGAAGCTTTAACTTGGTTTCCGGGTCTTTATTTTGTTCGTCCCCGATAGTTTGCTTGGGCAACTTTATAAATTGATTGATCTTTTCAAAAATGCCATCATGTCCTTTAACTTTGGAAATTTCGTCGCTTTTGAAAGTCCAAAGATAAAGGAAAATTAAACGGATAAACCATATAAGAATACGAATCAATCGAGGCGGTTGTTCCGAATATTTTCTCGGTTGCGCCTTTTCCCATTCGCAAGCCTCGAACCGGGTTCCTTGAAGATCCGCTCCCCAAAAAAGTGCTTTTTGGAGACTCATATTCAGAAAAGACAATTTTGAACAGTCTGTATTCTTAAAAACCGCAAAACCTAGGTTTGTCTGGTTGAATTTGATCTTCTCCCCGGTGTGGGCCTTGTATTTTAGAATGCCGATCTTGCAGTTGAGGATTTCAATGGAGCGGCCAAGGCTGGCGGGCTGAAGGTCGAAAAAACCTTCGACTCCTCGGATGTTAAAATTAAGGTTCCCTTCGGTGATCAAGCCTTGAAGGCTCAGGCTTTCGAAGCTGGCATCATCGAAAGAGCCTTGCTTGATTCGACAGTCGTTAAATTTGGCTTCATTAAATTCGCACCCATAAAAATCGGCATAAGACTCAAATTGACATTTAGAAAAGTTCACAGGATTAATAAACAAGCTTTTAAAAAAATCAGTTTCACCTTTAATCTCAACATAATTAAACTGAGTATTATTTAAGAAAAAACAGTTTCTAAATGAAATAAAGCCTATAGTTGAAAAATCATGAAATGTTACGTCATCCGTAAAAATTGATTCTTCAAATTCAACGTTATTTTGGAAGTGCTTATTTGCTATTTTAACTTCTGGAAAAACGAAGCCACTACAGTCTAGAGGACTTTTGTTTTTAACATAATCTATTAATAAATTTTGAAAATTTTGATCAAAAACGGTTTTCTTATTTGTTATGTTATCTTTCAAAACCTTGATCTCTTTCGTGTTCGGTTTATATCCTTTTTCCCAATCAGGCCGGCCGCTATGAAAGCTCAAGTATTT
>JAOUME010000235.1 GCA_029881655.1 Deltaproteobacteria bacterium
GCCTTTAATCATGATTACGTTGAGCTCTTGGTTGATATCAATAATCTCCAGATTCTGAATCGTCTTTCTGGTATTGCCATACTGACCGGGCATTTTTTTATTTTTCATGACACGCGCTGGTGTCGCGCTTTGACCAATGGAGCCCGTCCCCCTGTTAAAACGGTGACCATGGCTTCCAGGGCCTCCACTAAAATTATGCCTTCTCATTACGCCTGAAAATCCTTTACCTTTTGATGTTCCGGCGACATCGACATGATCACCAATCTTGAAAATACTGACATCGAATTGCTGTCCAATTTCGATCGCATCAAATTCACTTGCACTCATCTCTTTGATATATCTCATTGGTGCAACGTTCTTAAAATGCATTTTCTCAGGTTTCGTAAGCTTCTCAGCTCTCGATTTGGATAATTCATCAAATCCAATCTGAACTGCTTCGTAACCATCTTTATTGGCTTCTTTTTTCTGAATAACCTTGACCGGTCCAGCCTGTACGACAGTAACGGGAATCGATTCTCCATCCTCGCTAAAAAATTGTGTCATTCCTATCTTAATTCCTAAAAGCCCAGTGATCATTTTTACCTTATTAATGAGTTGCTGTTGTTTTTGAAACTTATTTTTCCAATTATTCTATTATAATGTCAAGACTAATCAGGTGTTTTATGTTTTATTAATATCGCTTGATGGATTATTTTCTCCGATGACTGACTTTTTTAATAGACTCATCGAAGTTAAACTCCTTATAGGCTGGATTGATATATGTGGTTCCATCGATTACGACCTCTCTAACATGGCACTGAAGGCAGGTTTCCTTAGTAGGTTTGATTAATCTTGTGGTTTCGGCTGTTTTAGAATCTCCTTTTGGATTTGATAGACGCTCTTTAGCTATTTGTTTCATTTTTTGCGCGTACAATGACCCGGCTCCATGGCATCTCTCGCAGGTAATGCCATCTGAATCGTTAATTTTTTTTCTAATTTTTTTAGGTGCCTTGAATCCGGTAGTATGACAAACGAGGCACCTGTCCGATTTTTGAGGGTCCTTGACACCAAGTGCAGCGGCGTATTTAAGAGCTTGGGATGACGCGAGAACTTTGTAGGCTTGAGCGTGCTTTGTTTTACTCCATATACCATATTGATTGCCTAATTTATCCTTTGAATGGCACATTTTACAATTTTTAAGACCGATGAACTTGTAATGATACTCAAGTTTAATATCCGCATAGGCGTGGGTTGCGAATAGTCCAATAAATAAGATCGCTGTAAATAAAGTTATCCAAATGCGACTGAAATAAGCCATGTTTTAACTCCAGTTATAAGATTTAATACGTTAACCGTTTATTAATATAATTATATATTACCGGAGATTTGATCAACCATTAAATCAACAATACACTATGGATATAAAATTAATTTAAATTTTAAAGAGCTTGATCAAAGCAGGAGTATTTGAGTTATTGAAAAAGTATGAATTATGTAGCTTAATAAAAATAAAACACTTTGGTTTGGTAATTATTGAATCTGATTTGTCGTAATAACAACCAAACTCAGTAGAAGTCCTGTTTATTTCCAACTCACTGTTGTTGGAATTGTATCGATTGTTTATTGACAAATGGGATGTTAAATAGAGCTAATAAGTTTATTATACTAACCCTTTTAAGGCTGATGTTCAATGGAAATATTCTTAGATATCGATGGTGTCATATTGGATTTCGAGTCTTCTTTTATCGCGCATATCAGAAACAACCATATACCTGAATTACCAAAAGATTACCTACCAAAGAGTTGGGAGATGGATGAAGAATTTTCTCAAATCCGCATCAAAGAAGTTTGGGATGAGTTCGTGTCGATTGATTCTTTTTCAGAGTTGAAGCTTTTGGTCGATCAGACTAGTTTTAATCAGCTATCCAGCCAATACGCTCTCCATTTGATCACTAATATACCCAAGAGTCTGTTCTCAAAAAGAGTTAAAAATTTAAAATCCCACGCTCTTAACTTTACATCTCTTGAAATAGGTGGGCATTTTAATTTCGGAGACGAAGATTATCCTGTAAAATCGGTTGTGATTAATAAAATAAGAGATCATCGAAAAAAAATAGTCTTTCTGGATGATCACCCAACTAATTGTTATGATGTTAAAAGCCGGTTTCCAGATAGTATCGTTTTTCTTATGAGCAGGCCACACAATCAAAATCAAAAAGATCATCATTGGATTCGTGTCGCCAATTGGATGGATTTTCTTGAAAAACTAAAGGAAATTTCTTGAGAACATCTTCATTATTTAAATCCTATTGATCCTTAAATTGCATCCCATAAAGGCGTTTGTATTCACCTTCCTTTAAAAGAAGTTCTTTATGGGAGCCAGACTCGATAATCCTGCCGTTTTTCAAAACATGAATGACATCGGCATGCTGCACTGTTGTGAGCCGATGAGCAATGACAAGAGAAGTTCTGTTTTTCATTAGATTTTCAATTGCTGCTTGAACTTCCATTTCTGATTCGGTATCCAGCGCGCTAGTGGCCTCATCTAGTATGAGGATGGGAGCGTTTTTAATCAAGGCTCTTGAAATAGAGATTCGCTGTCTTTGCCCTCCTGATAGGAGGACTCCTTTCTCACCGATCTCCTGGTCGAATTTCTCATTGAGCTCCATAATAAAATTATAGGCATAAGCCGCTTTTGACGCTTCAACAATCTTCTCCTTTGAACAATTGATATTACCGTAAGAGATATTGTTGGTAATAGTATCATTAAACAGAACAATTTCCTGAGTGACGATTGCAATCTGGTTTCTAAGTGAAGCCATTGTAATGTCTCTAAGGTCGTTACCATCGATACTGATGAACCCATCGTTTTCCGCAATATCGTAAAACCGGGGAATCAGATTCGCCAAGGTACTTTTTCCACTCCCACTAGCACCAACCAAAGCAGTAATGGTCCCTGATTTCATCTTAAAGTCGATATTTGTAAGAACATTACAGTCGCCATATGAAAACCGATCGATCTTAACATGAATTTCATTTTTCATTGCCGGAAGGTCTATCGCGTCAGGTTTGTCGGAGATTTTATAATCTAAATCCAAAACTTCATAGACCCTGCCTGCCGCCGCGCTACCTTCTTGCATTTTCAAGGTGAATCCGTTTAATTTTTTTATGGGTTCGTTCAACATGAAAAAGGCAATGATAAATGAAGCAAAGTCGCCCCCTGTTATATTATTATGGATAATCAGATAGCCACCGTATGTTAAAATAATCGCCCCAC
>JAOUME010000236.1 GCA_029881655.1 Deltaproteobacteria bacterium
TTACCCCCGAAATGTTCGATGACGAAACCGAGCTTGGCCCAGGATTCCTGGTATAGCTCCAGCAAGAGTCCGTCCTGGGGCGGGAGTTCCAGGAGTTGCGGGATCATCAGGGGATGCGTGGCCAGGCTGTTGGAATAAAACTGGCTTTTGATTTCTTCGAAACGGACGCGCTCATGGGCGGCGTGCTGGTCGATCAAAACCAGTTTCTCATCGGCCTCAGCCAGAACGTATTTGTTGTGAAGCTGGCCGATGGCCTTAAAGGCGCCTTTGATTTGCCTTGTTTGAGCAGGCTGGACGACCGGCTGGTTCTTGGAGAAAGAAAAGGGGCTTTCATCCCTGACGAACATTGGCTCTCTCGGGGTCGGACGATAGGTTTGACTTGGCTTATCCGAGGTATTATCGGGTCGAGTTACATGTGTCTCAAAGCCGATCTGCTGGTTGGGCTCGATGAAAGTGGAGTCAGCCCGAAGGTGAGGCTCGGCTTGACCGCTCAGGCCCAGGTCTCTGGATGGGACCGCGCCCCTGGCGTGAGACTCAGCTCGAGCCGGATTGCTCTCTCCCGCGTCTGATGGCAAGTTCTCATGAGCGCGAGGGTTGAAGATTTTGTTTCGGACGCCTGATTTGAGAAGCCGGGATATCTGCTCTGAGAAAATGGTGTGGATCAGGCTTGGGTTTTTAAGGCGGATCTCGGTTTTGGCGGGGTGAACGTTCACGTCGATCTCATCGGGTGATAAATAGAGCTTCACAAAAAAAACGGGATGGCTGTTTTTCATCAGGAGGGTCTTGTAGCCCTCCGTAATGCCGTGGTTGATGGATTTGCAGATGACATAACGGTCGTTGACCAGGGTATGCTGCCACCTCTTGGTGGTCCTGGAATGCTCGGGCGGTGAAAAAAGACCGGAGAATCTCAGGTAGGATTCCTGATGCGAACATTCGATTAAGGGTTGAACGATCTCAGATCCGAAGCATTGTTCGGCTCTTTGGGCGAAACTCTGTCCTTTCGGGAAATTAAAGATGATCGCCTTATCATGGCTCAGGCGGAACTGGATATGGGGATAACCCAGCGCCAAGTGAATCAGAAGCTCATGCAGATGATGGTACTCCGTCTGGTTGGACTTCATGAATTTCTGGCGCGCGGGAGTATTAAAAAAGAGGTTTTCAACCGTGATCCGGGTACCTTTGGGAAAGCCGGTTTTGGCCCGGTGCCTGATCTGACCGCCTTCCATCCGGACCTGAAATCCGCCCTGCCTCTCATCGGCGCAGGTCGTCAGCTCAAAGCGGGATACGGCTGAAATCGCGGCCAGGGCCTCTCCCCGAAAGCCCAGGGTCTGGATATGGTTCAGATCATTGACCTCTTTGATCTTGCTGGTGGCGTGTCGCTCAATCGCCAAAAGAGCGTCCCGTTCATTCATGCCGGAGCCGTTATCGAGGACCGAGATATGATCCTTGCCCGCATTTTTGAGGCTGACGAGGATCTGATCGGCTCCCGAATCGATCGAGTTCTCCACCAGTTCCTTAAGCACCGATGCCGGTCTTTCGACGACTTCACCCGCGGCGATGTGGTTGATCAGAGATTCCGGCAGGATTTGGATATTCGCCATGGGGTTATCGACTGGGTTTAACAAAGTTCCGTTTTCTTTTGAGTAACCCCTGGCAGATAGAGTGTCAAACATTAAAGAATATCTTTGGTTCTCGAAGCTTTTAACTCACGCCAGCTTAAAACGGGAGCGGTTTTTAAAAGGAGCCGGAGGATTGCTCATTTGCCCTTTTGATGAGATAAGGCTAAAAAAAGATTCCCTTTAAAAAATTAGACAACGAAAATCCAAGGAAAAATGTTCAAGAATCAATCAAGCTCGATCAGTGTGATGCTGGGGGTTTCGATGCTGATTATCGGCGTCTGCGGCATCAGCTACGAGTATACTTTCAGCAAGATGGCCTCGGATATTTTAGGCGATTCAGTCAAGCAGTGGTCGGTCATTATCGGGTTGATGATGCTGTTTATGGGAGTTGGCGCTGATTTGCAGAAGTACCTGCCAGACCGCTATCTGGTGGATGGTTTTATTGGCTTTGAGATTTTGCTGGGGCTATTGGGTGCGACGGGACCGACGATTATTCTCTGGGCTTTCGGAGCCTTTCACGATCATTTTATCTTGATTCATTATTTTTTCATCTGCTCGGTCGGTTTTTTGATCGGGCTGGAGATCCCGCTTTTAACGCGGGTTAATCACTTTATGGCCCCCAGCCTGAAACGGAATCTGGGGATGATCCTGAAGATGGATTACATCGGGTCGTTTCTGGGGGCTTTGGTTTGGGTTTTTTTCCTGCCCAAATTCCTAAACCTGCTGGAGATCGGGTATTTTCTGGGGATTTTGAACCTGATGGTCGCACTGGTTGCCTGGGTTTGGCTTAGAGATTCGATGTGGTTTCCAAAGAGAATCGTTTTGTTTTGTTTATTGTCACTGTTTATTTTAATCCTGGGTTTGATTAGCGGCGAAAAAATCACTCTCAGCCTGGAACAAAAGCTGTACCGCGATCCGATCATCTTTCAAAAAACGACGCCCTATCAGCATATCGTGGTGACTAAAAAAAGAAGCGGGGAGATTTATTTTTATATCAACGGCCACCTCCAATTCTCGGGTTACGATGAGCATATCTACCATGAGATGCTGGTCCATCCGGTCATGTCCGCGGCCGGCAAGAGAGAAAATATCCTGGTTCTTGGCGGCGGCGACGGTTTGGCGGTGAGGGAAATCCTAAGATACCCCGACGTGAAGAACATCACTTTGGTCGATCTCGATCCGGCGGTGACCGATCTGGCGAAAAGCCTGCCGGAACTGGTTCGCTTAAACCAAAAGAGTCTGCTTGATCCGAGAGTTGATCTCGTTGAGGCGAAAGGGGTAACTCCGGGAGAGGAGATCGGCCTGCTGGAAAGGGGAAGGGGTTTTTTCAGAAGGCAGAAAACCACCCGCCAAACCAAGGTGCACGTCATCAATCTGGATGCCTATACTTTTCTTGATAACGTGGCCGGAATCTACGACGTGATCATCCTTGATTTTCCAGATCCAAACCACATCGCCCTTTCCAAGCTCTATTCCCTGGAGTTTTATAGTCTGATCAAAGACCGGCTCGCGGTGGACGGCCTTTTGATCCAGCAGTCAAGCTCGCCTGTTTTCGCCAAAGAGGTCTTCTTGATGATCGGAAGAACGATGAAGGCCGCGGGGCTTTCGGTGTTGTCGCTTCATCAC
>JAOUME010000006.1 GCA_029881655.1 Deltaproteobacteria bacterium
TCGTGAACTTTTGAGGATAGCCCTTTTAAACATTCACCAATGGTATCTCTTAACTTGAAATCGATCAGGTCAAGATCCATTTTCCCCGCGTCAATCTTAGAAAAATCAAGAATATCATTAATCAAAAGCAACAAGGCATCCCCCGAGGATTTAATCATACTGAGATATTCTCTTTGCTCTAAAGTCAGGTCCGTATCTAAAAGCAACTCGGTCATTCCCAACACGCCGTTCATGGGTGTTCTTATCTCATGGCTCATGTTAGCCAAAAAAATACTTTTTGAATTATTGGCTTCTTCCGCTGACTCCTTTGCTTTTAGCAGGGCGTTCTTCGTTTCAATATACGGACTGATATCCCGGACCAGGGCAAGAATCTGTTTTATATCCTGATATTCAATTAAACCAAACCGATATTCACAATGGCTGAACGTGCCGTCTTTTTTCTTTTGAACGACTTCCTCGGTTATATATTTCCCTCCACTCACCTGACCGAACCAATCCCGAATGTTTTTATGCGTAATATTATCTATGATTTCAATTATATTAATATCTTTCATCTCCGCGGGAGTTCTTTGTAAATCTTCGCGAATTTTTTTATTTGCTTGGGCGACCTTTCCATCTTGATCAAAAACGATTGCTCCGTCACCCGAGTGATTAAATATATTTTGCAGAATAGCGTCTTTTGGACTGCTCAGTTTAAGTTTTTGTTGAAGCTTGGCAATCGTTTGGGTCTGCTGATGGATAATTTTTTCCTGCTCTTTAATTTTCTCTTCTCTATGATCAGTCATGGTCGATTGCATTGTATTAAGAACGAACTGGTTGGAATTTTGGCATATTCCGGCCAAACTAAATACCTTTTTGCTCTGGTGCTGATTTATAACCAGTCAATCAAAATCCAATCCTTTATGGATCGGCATTTAACTTTGATTTTCTTGGATTTGGTTTTCCTTTGTCAAGATAATCAAAAAACAAAATGATCATCTTCCAGTTCGCCGATTCATTTAAGCGAATTTCGCCATAAATTTATCGTGTATTTTTAGATGATTTTTATTATTTCACTTTTAATATCGATATACCTTATTGACAATATTTTATTATTCATAAAGGGTGACAATTTTTTATATTCCTTGTAAACTAATGATAAAATAGTATATCAAGCAACATGGAGCATGAATGTTGATAATAATGATTTGATAGAAATAAATCGATATGTTATCTATCCAATCAAGAGGATGGACAACATATAACATCAATCGGAATCAGTTAAAATAAAGGTTTTTATGATTGCGATCAGAAAGGAAATTTTCCAGCGCTTAAAAGAAAACATTCAATTTTTTCACGACTTTTCAGACGAAGAGCTGATTACTTTTTTAAGATTGATGAACTCAAAGACATTTTTCGATGGAGATAGGGTTTTCAAAGAGCATGACCCCGGAGATACCATGTACCTGCTTTTCTCAGGAAAAGTGGTCATCAGCAAAAGGATCGGCAAGATTGACGGTCAAGAAAAAGAAACCATCCTGGCAAAACTGGAACCTGGAGAATGCTTTGGAGAAATTGGTTTGATCGATCATCGTCCTCGTTCGGCCACTGCGAGGGCTGAGGGCAAATCACTCTTGTTTTCGATCTCCAACGATCAGATCACAAAGATATCCAGAAATCCGAAATATTCCAATTTAAGCTTTAAACTATTTAGAAATTTCGCGGTCGTCCTGGCCTCCAGGCTTCGAGAGTCCAATCAGAAAATTGTTAATCTTTCTTCAGGGGCTTCTCACGGTTTTTAGATGATTTTAATAAAACAACCTCCTTATATTTAGACAGTGAAAGCATTTCTCAAGTATATCCTACAGATCCTAATCGCTACAGGTGTTACCGCGGGAGTCTTTTTCGCTTTTGAATGGCAAACCGCCACGGCTATTTTAACCTTAACAGGCCTGCTCGTCCTGCAGATCTATTTTATAAGTTCAAAGATCAAACCCAAAGGCCATCGTACTCTGGATAAAAGTGCCAAAACGCTGAATCTGGAGGGAAATGACTCGCAGGAAAAAGCTTACGATCAAACACAAAACCAACCTTTCGATTCTTCGGTGTTTTCCAAATTTCAGGCTAACCTGGACGCTTCCGAAAAACAACGAGGCACTCTAGAATCGGCATTGGATCTTGATGAAGTCGTCGTTTCCATCTCTCCTCAAGCCCAAAAAAATGAGAAAACCTTTGCGGTTCCCATCCCCCCGACAAAGGAACCAAAACAAGACATCATCACGAAACCCAACAGGGCTAATCCTTATATCCAGAACACCCCCCTTGCGCTCAAGGATAAAGAGAAAAAGGAAAACCCCTCCCACAAAAATCTACCAAAGGAATCGATCGGGACCTTGTTTGACGATGTTCGCGACCCTTTGATTCCCGATCATGAGCCCACGAAAAAGGTCGTCAATCAGCCTAAAGCCAAAGTCAAACCAACAAAATCAGTGAAAATTCCCGCTCCAATAGTCGCGAACGAATCATTGACTCTCGATGATCTAAGCTCAAGTGAGGAGCAGTCAAAAAAAGAGGAGGCGGTTTTTCAAGTTTTGGCGAAAAACGCCTTTGAGAAAAAAAAATTCTCCGAGTGTCTCAACCTGATCACCCAGTGGATTAAAAGCTCAGAGTTTCACGCAGAAAGACCTCCACTGGCCAAGGAAATACTCAAATTGAAAGGTGACTGCGAATTCAGTCTCAAGCAATTCGAAGACTCTTCCTTAACTTGGCAGAAGCTTATTGAAAGAATGATCAAGGAAGACGATCAGAATCTTCTGGGTGAATTGGAGAGCCTGCTTGAAAAGTTTTCATCCGAAAAACAGCACACCCATGCCCTGAAATTCTATTTGACCGCTCTTGGCGAGTATAAAAAAACAGAGAATTACCCCAAAATGGACCAAATCTACTCTGCGATCGAACTGGCCTATAAAAAAAACAAGGACTGGGGCAGGCTGATCCATACCTACCAAAATCACCTATCCATTAAAAAAAGCCTGAAGGATCATCAGGGACAACTTTCTATCCTCGACCAATTAGGCAAACTCCTTTACGATCAGGGCGATTCCGACGGTTCCAAACGCTATTATCAGCAAAGCATCGAAATCAAAAACGAACTTTCTAAGCAAACTGGCTAACTTTTCCAAATGCTTTTCTTCTCTCAGCTATTTTTGGTTGATCAATGAAATATCGCATCCTTAATAAAAAGAAAATTTTTGGGGAATTTTTCCATATCAACAAGATCGAACTTCTCATCGAACGCTTTCACGAAAAAGATCAGATAGAAATCAAGAGGTATCATCTGGAAAGACCTGAGGTGGTCGCGGTGATCCTGGAAAATCATCAAACCGGCGACATCGTCATGGTAGAGCAGTTCCGCTATTCTTCCATTAAAAAAACCCAAAATAATGGCTGGATGCTGGAAATTATTGGCGGCATCGTCGATAAAGGGGAAACGCCTGAAGAATGTGCGAAAAGAGAGTGTCTCGAAGAAACCGGTTATGAAATCGAAAATCCCGTTTTACTGACCAGTTATTTTGCGAGCGCCGGTTTTTCAAACGAGCTGTTGCATCTTTACTACGCCAAAATCTCACCGAAAAACAAAATAGCACCCGGCGGCGGCGTAAGAGAGGAAAACGAGGATATTCTGGTGCGTGAAATTCCTTTTAATAAATTGCTCGAAAGTGTTAGAACAGGTGAGCTCACCGATTCAAAAACCATCATCGCCTTGCAGTGGCTTGCTTTGGAAAAAACGAACGATAAAGCCGGACTAACAAATTGACCCCTGTCTGACTCACAGATAGTTTGACTACGATCGACAAAAACTTTCCATAAATTCCTTCTTGAAAATTCTAAAGCGGTCCTCTAACACGGCTTTTCTGGCTTTTTCCATCAAACGACGATAAAACCAGAGATTGTGATAACTGTTGAGCCGGGATGATAATATCTCGTTGCATTGATAAAGGTGTCTCAGATAGGCCCTTGAGTAATTCCGGCAAACATCACAGTTACAATCTCCATCCAAGGGGTTCGGATCATTCTTGAAACGGGATTGCTTGATAGTGATTTTTCCGGTCGAAGTAAATAAACAGCCGTTCCTTGCGTTTCTGGTCGGCATGACGCAGTCAAACATATCAATCCCGGCCTCGATCCCATCCAAGAGATCCAGCGGATCGCCTACTCCCATCAGGTAGCGTGGCTTGTCCTCAGGCAACAAGGGCGCGGTAAAACTCGTTATCCGCCTCATAACCTCCTTACCTTCGCCAACACTTAGACCGCCAATCGCGAATCCGTCAAAATCTTTTTCAATAAGCCTTTCCGCTGACTCCTTCCTTAAATCCTCAAAGTCGGCTCCCTGAACAATGGCAAAGAGCCCCTTGTCTTTTTTTCTGGCCTGAAAACAGCGGTAAGCCCAATCAGTGGTCAATCCAACTGATTTTCTTACAACCTCCTTTTCGGCCGGAATCTCCAGGCATTCATCCAGTACCATCATGATATCCGAACCCAAGTTCTCCTGAATTTCAACGGCTCCCTCGGGGGTTAAGAAACGCTTCTCGCCATTGAGATGACTTTGAAACCAAACCCCCTTCTCAGTGATCTTGGTCAACCCGTTTAGAGAGAAAATCTGAAATCCGCCGCTGTCGGTAAGAATGGCTTTATCCCAGTTCATAAATCGGTGTAGTCCACCGAGTTTCTTGATCTGTTCGTCGCCTGGTCTTAAATGAAGGTGATAGGTATTTGACAATATCAAGGAATATCCAATCTTTTTAAGTTCCTCAACCGTGATCGCCTTGACGGTCGCATTGGTCCCGACCGGCATAAAGACAGGCGTTTCAATCTCGATACCCTTGAGATTTAAAATTCCCGCTCTTGCTTGCCCGTCCTGTTTTAGTTTCTGAAATTTAAGAGTGGTAGGTTTCAAGAGCGATTATTTTTCTGAGGAAATCTCTTCGTGCGGAAAGCGTTCCCGAAGATCTTTTAAGGAGAACATCCCCACACTGTGCTGATCGCTCCAGTAGATTCTTAAAGCGTAATTACCGATGTACTGGCTTTTGACGGGGTGGATATTCTTGTCAACCTTGCTATCGTCAAGAATTTTCTCTCCTGTCAACTCATCGACACATTCAGCGCAAGGACAGCTCGTCCTTAGTTCCCAGTAATCATAGGCAGAATGGTAATCATCCTGCCAAATGATGTGCATTTTTCCATCAAAGAAGATTTTCTGGGGTTTGGTTTTTATTCTTTTAAGACTCATTCGTCCTCAGCCTCAATGATCTCATCGATTTTTCTGGCGATTCCAATGATGGTTTTCGCGCTTTGAGATTCGGGATCGCTATGTAGTATCGGTACGCCATTATCTCCGCCAAGACGAATATCAAGCTCAATTGGCACTCTTCCTAAAAAAGGGACCTCCCTGGTTTTGCTTTCTTCCTCAGTCCCACCCTTGCTGAAAATAGGTGTCTCCGAACCGCAGTCGGGGCAGATAAAATAACTCATGTTTTCGATCATCCCCAATATCGGAATGTTCACCTTGTCAAACATATTCAAAGCCTTTCTGGCATCTAATAGAGCCACGTCCTGAGGCGTACAGACAATGACCGCACCCGCGGCTTCGGTCGTTTGAGCCAATGAAATCTGCACATCTCCGGTTCCCGGCGGCAGATCCACAATCATATAATCGCCACCTGGCCAGGAAGTATCCCGAAGTAGCTGCTCAATCGCCTGATGGATCATCGGTCCCCTCCAAATCATCGACTGATCCTCTGGAATCAAATTCCCCATCGACATAAACTCCATACCAAAACAAGAAAGAGGCAAAATTTTGTGACCGATAACCTTGGGATATTTATTCCTGGCACCCAGCATCACAGGGATAGAGGGACCATAAACATCAGCGTCCAAAAGAGAAACCGTTTTCCCCAAATGTTTCAAGGCCAAAGCAAGGTTGACAGACATAGTGGATTTTCCGACCCCGCCCTTACCGCTGGCAACTAGGATGATATTTTTATATTCTGATAGATAATTCACCCGCTGAGGAGCTTCGGGATCAGGAAATTGCGCCGGCCTGGGGTCCTGATCGCTAAGGGCTTCTTTCATTTCGTCTGCGTTGATGACCTTTATTCCGACCTGCTTGATGCCATTAATCGATTTTAAGGCCTCCTCCACCTGTTTTGTGGTCTTGTCGATCAAGCTCTCATACTGCTTCTCGATAATTAAAACAGCCTCTGCTGTACCACCGTCTATCTCAAGTGAATGTACAATATTACTTTCCAAAACATTGCTCCCCTCCTCGCCAAAGGAGATCTGCTTGAATTTATCTCTAATTTCCAGTTCTAAAGGATCCATTTTTCTTTATGATTGTGTTTGCAAAATATTATTGATCAATTTTTAAATATAACAAAGCAAAAAGTAGTTGTCACGACCTATCCGCCAACGGATTTCATTTCAAGATTCGATCCGTAAAAAGAGACCTGTTGCTTTGTCGCCAGAGCGGCAGAGAGAAGGGATTTGAGTTCTTCCTTTGAGGTTTTATCCCCCCCACCAAGAAATGAACTCATGGAATATTTCATTGGACTACTTAAACAACCATATAAATCGCCGTTGGAGGTCAAACGCAAGCGGTTGCAAGTCTGGCAAAAAGGAGCGCTGTCATTGGCAATCACACCGAAATACCCCGTTTCAGGGATCGCGAATCTTTGGGCGGTAGCGTTGCTCTCGGAATCAACAGCCTGAACATGATAACTCCCCCTGATTTGACATAAAAGTTTCTCCATAGACCAGAACTTGTTTTCGAACTCGGAGCGCTCAGATAGATGACCCATTCGCATCAATTCGATATATCTCAGCTCGATGCCTCTTTCTAGACAATAATCCAAAAGCGCAACCACCTCGTCCTCATTGACATCCTTGATCGGAATCATATTAACCTTGATCTTCAAACCAGCGTCGAGCGCGTCCTCTATCCCACGAAGTGTCTTTTCAAGCTTCCCCTGACGAGTGATGAAAGCGAACTTATCCGGCTTGAGTGTATCAAGACTGACGTTGATCCTCTTGACGCGGTTTTCCACCAAAAGAGGTATTTTTTCACTGAGCAACTGACCATTGGTGGTCAAACTGAAATCCTTAATCGGCAATTCCGAAAGCAGGGGTAAAAGCTTGTTCAGCTTGGGGCTGACCAAGGGTTCACCTCCAGTCAGACGGATTTTTTTTA
The DNA here is from genome assembly GCA_029881655.1 of Deltaproteobacteria bacterium. Classification (GTDB taxonomy): domain Bacteria; phylum SAR324; class SAR324; order XYD2-FULL-50-16; family XYD2-FULL-50-16; genus JAOUME01. The sequence goes on from JAOUME010000006.1 coordinate 7,226, forward strand.
AATCCAAGACCTCATAAAGTAATTTAATCGCCTCAAACATTTCTTCCGCCGAAAGCTCGTCCGCAAGCCTTGTATGGCGGCTGTCATCTGGAACACAGTAGGAGCACGCGAGATTACAGGCCTTGGTGATACTGACCCTCAGCGCGCTGAATCCCCGGCCTTGATAATCCGCTAGCATATCCCCCCCCATGGCAAAAACTCAACATAGGACTCGGCCTGGAGTAGTTCGGTGTCGCTGGGGCAGCGGATTAAACCCTGACTGCTGGCTAGACTAGAAAAATCGCCGCTACCGCTTATTGCAACTTGACTGGCATAGGTCCTACCGTCCTTGTTCAGTATCTTTCCAGCAAAGTATTGTTCCCTGCTGTTTTTCTTGGTGATCGTCTCCAAGAGGGGCAACCGTAAGAAGAAAGGTTCAGGATTGTGGTCGCCGCTGAGTTTCTTAATCAGAGGCTCGACAAACAGCTTAAAATTCACCTGCACTGAGACCGGATTTCCAGGCAGACCAAAAACATAGCGATTATCGGAAGATTTCCCGAACCAGACAGGCTTGCCCGGTTTTAGGTTCACCTTATGAAATATCTGCTTAACACCCAACTCTTTCAAAACTTGAGGCACATAATCATAATCCCCCATGGACACCCCGCCTGTCAAAAGCAGGATGTCCGATTCCAAACCCTTTTTAATCACTTCTTTTAACAACTCCGGCTCATCCTCGACTATCCCCAGAAACTCGGCCTCCAAAAGCAGGCTCTCGCACAGGCTTCTAAGCGAATAGGAGTTGCATTCTCTAATCTGATGCGCAAGGGGTTCCTGAGAAGGATGGATAATCTCAGAGCCAGTGCAGATAATCTTAACCTTAGGTTTCTGATAAACCCCAACGGATGCCAATCCCACCGAAGAACAAACCGCAATAGCCGCAGGAGAAAGTCTTTGCCCCTTAGTCAGTAGAAGTTTTCCCATTTGAGCGTCCTCACCCTCATTGGCGATGTTAAGTCCGGGCTTTATCCCGCTTTCCCTTAAGAGGACATAATCCCCCTGGATTTCCGAATGCTCGACCTTCACTACGGCATCGGCTCCCTCGGTCAAGGGCGCACCCGTCATGATCTTGACAGTTTCACCTGACTGAAGCTTATATGCGGACACTTCACCCGCGGCTGTCGCCCCGATGATCTTTAACTTGGTTTCAACCTCACTAAAATCCTCTGATTTCACAGCAAAACCGTCCATCGCCACCCGGTTAAAAGGCGGAATAGGTCTATCGGCTAATACATCTTGGGTTAAATGATAAGAGAGGGATAGTTCTGCCGGAACTAACTTTTCCGCTAGAGGAACCGCGCTTTCGATTATTTTTTGGCGTGCTTGGTTAACACTGATCATTCATCGACTCCTTTACGATGTTCGGTAGGCATTTTCATTTCCAAAAATACCCTGTCGTCCAAGTACCATTGTCTCTGTTTAGACTTTAGGCAGTATGGATCGGAGCGTTGTTCAAATTTTGATTAATCTTACTAAAATAAAATTGAAGATGCAATAAATAATTTATTTATTTTTGAGCGCTGATTTGGGCCTAAAAGCCTTAACGATCTCTTCGTTGGTTTTGATGATCGGCCCATCCATCAATTCGATGCAATAAGGAATTGCCTCGAACAACTCATCTAAGGTTTCCTTAATAGCTTTTGGCTGCCCTGGCAAGTTAATAATTAAACTTTTTTTACGTATTACTCCAATCTGTCTAGATAAAATAGCGGTCGGAACGTATTTCAAACTGATCATCCTCATCCTTTCGCCAAAACCATCCATCACTCTATCTGCTACCGCCAAAGTTGCGTCCGGCGTAACGTCCCTTTCCGCTGGTCCGGTTCCACCCGTCGTCAATATCAAATCGCAAGCCTCCTTATCGCAAAGCCGGATCAGTTTATCTTCGATCTGTTCCTTCTCATCCGGCACGACCTCATAAATCGATTCCCACCGCGATACAAGCACGGATAAAAGCCAGTCCTTAATCGCGGGGCCTCCCTGATCCTCATAGACTCCATTATAAGCCCGGTCGCTGACAGTAATTATCCCAACCTTCAAAACTTCATTTGACATGACTTCCTTTTACAAAATCTGATTTGTCCTCTAGCATTTAAAAACATCCTGAATTTTTCAATCCAGTATCTCTCATAAACCATTCTATCATGTTTGAACAGGGTTGATCTTCCGAAAAATATTTTTTATCATTCGAGAATAAATATAATTAATTTAGAATCCAACATCATGAAGCCAGAGACCCGTGCGAAGCATTTTCAAATTGGGCAAGACCTTTACGACCATGCTGTCATCAACAATGAAAAAGGCGACTTCCAGGCGGCTCTCGATTTTTTAAACCAATCCGATAGAGCTTTTAAAAAGATCAAGGACATTCACTGGATCACCTTTTTGAAACATGAAAAAATCAGGATCTTTCAGAGGCAGGAACAACAAAAAAAAGCTTTGAAACTATCTGATGAAGTCATCAGGGGTTATCAAAAAACCAGAAACAAAAACGGGTTGGCTTTGTTTTTAACCCATCTATCGATGATCTACGCCGAGTTGCCCGATTTATATCTTGGCCTCAAGTGTCTAAAAACAGCCGAAACCTTAGCGCTAAAAACCAATCCCCCAAAAAATCTTGATTACATCTACTCAAACATGGCTATCTTATATATCCATTTGGGCAACTACGCCGAAGCGATCAAGAATTTAAAAAAAGCAGTCGACATTCATAACCGTAAAGACGAATACCTTGGCAGGGGGTGGTGCCAAATGCAGATTGGAATCTGTTGTCAGGAAATTTTTCTTTTCGAAAAGACCGAGCAATTTTTTCAACAATCCTACCAATCCTATTTGAAAGCCAATGACCCAATCAAGGCCCAAACACCCTTAAACGCCTTAAAAGACCTCTTTATCAAAACCGACCAAAGCGATAAACTAAAAAGATTACAAATCAATTCCGGCCAGTCTTTAGTTTGAAAATTAATCAGAAGTATAATACAAAACCAACCAATGTCCTTTATCAAATTAAGACTGTTGCATGCGATAAAGCGCATAAAACGCTTCTAATAAGCTGACATAAGGCATCAGAATGAGGTTGTACTCTACTATTTTTCTCTTTCAACCGTTCTTTTTTGAATAAGTTAGCCCAGTTTTCATTCCATAACCTTGGGTTAATTTCTATTTTAGGTCAAATCCCTCATTTTGGATGCGCCTCTCTCTTGAAAACTCAAATTTACTGCCTTTTTTATGTTGAAACAAAGCCCGCTCATCGCAAATTCATATTCCAGTTTTCGGGTTCCCAGATACCTGCCTCGAGCCAGACCATCATCCTTTTTCAAAGTACCGAGCCCTCTTTCCACCTTGTATCGAACTGAGGAGATCAGCTGATTGATCAACTTATCCACTCCATTCAGCGGTTTGCCTCGGACAGCTTTTTTCATCAAACCATTAAAAATCCTTTCGCTTTGAGAAGATATCAGTTCTCTAAACTCCAATAAGCCTTGCCAGCAAAGACAGTGGCCTTTTCTGACAGAACGTTTTCCTCCAACAACCACCCCAATTCCTTTCCATCGAACCGGAGCGGACTAAAAGACCTGACTTTTCAAACTGATGATTGATTCTATCGAGTAATTTTGTATCAAGTTTAAGGCGGATCAAAGCATTGTGGAATAGGCACAAGGTCGTTTCATCCGGTTTTGCGCTGGAGACCGAAAGTCCTCAGATTTTCATAAACGAAATTCGATCATACAAGGCAGCTTTTAGCGCCGGATCGCTTAAATCATACCACCTTTGAAGGAGTATTGCTTTGAACATCATCAAAGCATAATAGGCGTCTTCGCCAGTCGCGTCTTTCATTCTGCGATATTTTTTGCGAAGTAGATTTTCATTTGGCTTCCAGTTGGTCAACCGATCCACTTTTTGGGTTTTCTACGGTTAAATAATCAGCGATCGTACTTTGATTCTCGACTTTTCGTTTCATAATGCATCTCCTTTGGGTTGTTTTGATCAGACAATATCATTTAAAACAATTATCTGTGCTTTATCCCACGCAGAAATTTTATTTTATTATAATTTTCACCTGCATACATTCAATAATATTGTTAAAAAAGCAGTTTCTTTTCTGTTTAATACATGGCATAACAAGTAATAGTTGGTAATTTCATAAAATCAGTTAAAAATAAATCATAGAAAAGGGAAGTCATGCAGTTCAAAAATCTCTTATACGTAATTTCCGCCATTGCAATCTTATTATGGTTGCCATCCTGCGGTGGATCGAAGCCTAGTCCTAGGTCGGTCGAGAATTTTTTAACTTTGGCGGATGTGCTTGGTAAATCATCTTTTAATGAGGATTCACCTGAGATCCGGGTCATCAATGTCAAGGCTAAGGCTTTCATTAAACAAGACGATACAAGAACAGCCAGGCAAAAGGCTATGGGAATCGCTTCCAATATGGCGGTGGATTCGATGGTCAGGGAACTGCTGAGTTCCGAAACCTATAACAAACATTTCGCCGATATCGAGACTTTCTTCTCCAAGGATATTCAAAAATTCATTGACGCGTCTGAGGTCAATGGAGAAAAGAGGATCTATTTAGATAAATACTACGGTATTTCCGCTTCCTTTAAGGTCAACCGACAAAAGGTTCTGGTGGCGCTTCAAAAGGATTTAAAGTTGATCGACAACAGCATGAGTACCTTGATTACGATTATTACCAGCAAAAAGGATCTTGATCTCTCATCGGTGAACTTTAAGTTCCAGGATATCGAGGACGCTTTGATGAACCAGATCCAGACCGATTTGAACCAAAGAGGACTTAGGGCGATGGATTATAGAAACGCATTGGTATCTCTGCAGACTGACGAGGTAAAGAAAAAGGAGGTCGAAAAGATTTCCAAGGAACAATTCATGGCGATGATCTCAGGTTCAAAAGCGGGTCAAGCCAATTTAAATCAGCAAGTCGAGAATGCGGAATCTTTCTACACAACGGGTTTAACCTTACTTAAAAAACTAGCCAGGGTTGTCGTGGAGATTAACATTTTAACGGTGAGCAAAAAACCTGAGAGCATGTCATTAAGCTTAAACGTTACTGCGAAGAATATTTCGACGGGAACCGGAGGCGCTTTTGCCAATCAAGTTATTCCTATTGCGAGAAAAGGTGGAGCTAAAACGGATGACGCCATGATGTTGACGGCTTTGATTGGCGATGCCTATGAGGCGATTGCCGCAAAATTCATTCCGCAAGTGATTAAAGAAATGTCCACGATCGATACCAAGGGTAATAAGTTAGTGGCCTATGATCTTGTTTTAAAGGGTTTTGACGGAAAAGATAGCCGAAAGATCAGAAAAGCGATTCAAAGTTCTCAGGGAGATCAATTTCGCTATATCGACTTTGATAATACCCTAAGCCGAGCGGAACCACCCATGAATGTCGTTTTTGTTCGTTACGCGGGCAAGACTTCCGAATTGGGAGATAAGATGATGGAGCTTTTCGACGGAGAAGGAATTTCCGCCCAGGAACCACTGGTAGCCCCTGGATTGACGGATGTCGTTTTTTCGAAACTTGAAAAATAATTGATTGGAGATGGGCCTGTTCGGATTGGGTAGGTCCGTTTTCTATTTTGCGTGAATAACTCAAAGCATAATATCAGGAGCAAAAATGATTTTAACAACACATAAAAGCAGGCTGATATTGATTTTTATGGCAGTCGCATTTTTTCTGGCGGGCTGTTCCAGTTTAGATAAGGCGAACGCTCTTTTAAGAGAAGGCAAGAACGATGAAGCCTTAGCTATGGCAATCGGATATCTTTCAGATGGTGATCCTCAGGTTCGTATTCAGGCGATTAAACTGGTTGCCAGGATCGGGGGTGAAAAAGCGGGAGAGGCGTTGATGCCACTTTTAAACGATGAGAATGCCGATGCTAAGATTGAAGCCATTAAGGCGATCGGGATTGTCGGGTACCAGCCTGCGGCTAAGCAATTGATCGAGATGATGATCCCCGCAAAGGGACTTTTGTTCGAGACCATTGCCGGCACGATTTCCAGGCTTGGAACCCCGGCTATCGATATTATTGTCAGTCGTATGGATCTGGCGGCAACCCAGGCTGAAAAAGATCAATTCAGAAAGTTTCTGGTTGCCATTGGACCACAGGTTGCTGAAGCTGTCGCAAAATCAATGAAAGGGAAGTCCGCATTTGAAAACGAGGAAAAGTTTCAAATATTGATTGCCTTGAAAAATCCTAAGACATCTTATCTGCTAGTTCAGCAGATCGATGATGTTGAAGTGGGCCATCTGGTTGAAGAAGGACTCGTGAAACTTGGATCCATGTCGGAAAAACCGGTTATGGAGGAACTGCAAAACAGGATCAGTGATACACAAAACAAGGCGGGCAAGGAAGCTTTGATCAAGGTTTTGGGTGATCTTAAGGCAAAAATGGCGATCCCTCTTTTAGAGCAGCTTTCTAAAGATCCCAGTGATTTAGTCAGGGCTGCCGCTGATCACGCCTTAACCAAAATCAGGGGTTTTTAGTTTAAATCAAGGATTCGATTTTGGCTTGATGGGGAAAACCAAAGTCTGTTTTCAGGTAGAACAGAAAAGCGGATGTTTTCCCCTGGGACAAATATTTTGTCCTTAGAGATGATCCATAGGTAGAATCCTTCGGACTCGACGCGAAGATGAATCTCTCTACCCAAGTGTTCCATAAACAGGACCTTCCCTTTAAAATAACCAGGATTATCATCAGCTTCAATCATAAAATTCTCGGGCCTGATGCCAAGTAATGCTTCTCCTGAAAATGAATGATTCGGCTTTAGCGCTATATTCCCTACAGGACTTTCAAAATTGCCTTCCTTTGTTACTTGTCCCTTGATGATATTGATTGGTGGGCTGCCTAAAAACTGGGCCACGAATAGGCAGTTGGGATTTTTATAGAGTTCTAGGGGATTTCCCTTTTGGATGATGCGTCCTTGATTCATGACCACGAGTGTTTCAGAAAGAGTCATGGCTTCGTACTGGTCATGGGTGACGTAGATGGTGGTTCTTTTGAGCTTGCTGTGTAGATTTAAGATCTCGAGCCTCATCTGTTCTCGAAGTCGTGCATCGAGATTACTTAAAGGTTCATCGAACAGGAAAATGTCGGGTTGCCTGACCAACGCTCTACCGATAGCGACTCTTTGTCTCTGACCTCCCGAGAGTTCAGCGGGTTTCCTGGCAAGAAGCGAACTGATTTCTAGCATTTCAGACACTTGTTTGACGCGAGCTTGCTTTTCTTCCTTTGGAAGTTTAAGGATACTCAAGGGATAAAGCAGGTTCTTTTCGACCGTCAAGTGAGGATAAAGGGCGTAGTTTTGAAAGACCATGGCGACACCCCTGTTTTTTGGCTCAATCCAGGTCAATTCTTTTTGATCTAAATAAATCCGACCGGAACTGACCTCTTCCAAACCCGCGATCAATCTTAACAAGGTGGTTTTACCACAGCCACTTGGGCCGACAAACACTACAAACTCTCCTTTATTAATTTCCAGTGATGATGGAAAAAGAGCGGTGAGCCCCGAAAATGTTTTTTCTACCCGATCGAGTCGAAGGTATGTCATAAAGGAGGATAATTGGTGGCTATTATAATGAAAGTAGTGAAAACCGCGAGTTGATAATATTATTTGGAGAATAAAAAAATAACCTAAACAAGTTTACCAAATAAATCATATCGGTTTTTGAATTTTCTATTAAATTAAATCGGCTTGCTTTTGTGAGTGAGTATATGATTTAATGTACCATTAAGCAAGCGTTGCTTGTTAATAAATATCCATAGTGAGAAAGAAATCAGGCCCCATGAAGCGCACCGCTTTAGTCTCACTTAAAAATCTAAACTCAAGAACGCAAAATACCAGTATAAATGATGACCGTTCATATGCAAAAAGAAATCGGCAATCTCAAGAACCTGATCTTGTCGATGAGTGCTAAAGTCGAAAAAAACTTTGAGGATTCGATTTTTCTTTATGAGAAAATGAATAAGGTCGCGGCTGAAAAGCTGATGAAGGATGACGAAAAGATCGATATGATGGAAATAGAGATCGAAGAAGAGTGCCTAAAGGTTCTTGCTCTCTATCAACCGGTGGCTATTGATTTAAGGTTTATTGTCGCAGTGTTGAAAATCAATAATCATTTGGAAAGAATTAATGATCTGGTTGTCAACATTGCCGAAAGGGCACTTGATCTATCAGGTTATCCCAATCTCGAGATCCCTTTTGACCTCTGGGGAATGTCTCAGAGGGTTCAATCCATGCTCAATAAAAGCCTTTTGGCTCTAATCAATATGGATACTGATCAGGCCATGGATGTCTTGACGCTGGATGATGAGGTGGATGATATGCATAAGACGACCTACGCTGAAGTCAAAAAAAGGATTGTCAAGGCACCTGAAGAGATAGATAAACTGATTCAAATGCCCTCCCTGTCAAGATATTTGGAACGAATTGCCGATTTGGCGAGTAATATCGCCGAGGAGGTGATCTATATGGTCGATGGCGAAATCGTTCGTCACCAAAAACTTTAAGACTTAAAAGTTATAACCCAAGTTGAACTGTAGGGACTGCCCTGATGGTTCGTCGTAGGTATACCAACCGCTGGACCCCATGCTCCAGATTCCAGAATGCTTAATCATGGTTAGGTATCCCGTTATGATTATTCCTTTTCGCGGAATAATTCCTCCCCCCACCCGGTCTTTTTTAACGCCGCTTTCCCCTAGTTGATTGTAGGGATAAAGAGGATCCTTGAATTCTTTATTGGTTAATTTGTTGGTTTGATAACTCAGCAGTATCTTGCCCAGTTTTATTTCGGCGGACACTAGCAGTTCATTTGTACCTTGATGAATGTTAACGTAGGTGTTTTTATCCCAAATGGAGAGGGATTCCTTTGAACTGGTTTGAGAGAATTCAAGCCGGATTTGAGTTTCATTGGGTTTCCCCGAAAGCAGACTTCCACCAAAGGAAAGGTTGCTCCAGGTATTGCCAGGCTTGTAGGTTTGATCTTCCGTTACAATTTCTAAGGCTCCGCCAAGGAAAAAAACTTTGGATAGTTGTCTCGTATAGGCGGCCCCAATACTGGAGTTCTTGATAGGTTCGTATCCTTCGGTCTGCGACTCTTTGCTAAAGAAAGAACCACCAAAAGAGTTGTGATTTGCGAGATAGCCAAAATGAAATTGAGATTCCTGAATATTTGTCGTTGTGTTCACTGGACTTGCGTAGGCGGAATTAATCTCGGTCCGAATAGTTTGAGTAGGAGAGAAAAACGCTTCAATATTGACCTGATCTGTTTTAGCCAACATCATGATCCCGATTTGAGATGCGGTCCACTTCAGAACCCCATCGTTTGTTTGTCCGTTTTCGTTAATGCTAAACCCCGCCACCGTGGCGGTTCTTGCGGTGTCGGACTCATTATCGCCTTTGATATAGCGCCAACTGGCAGCGGCAGGCTTTTTTATCTTAATGGTCGGATCTAAAGGCGGGGTAATGACCTGAGCATTGAGGTTTAGTGAAAAACTGAGAATCAGGCCTAGCGAAATGAGAAACCACAAGTTTTTGAGCATGGAAAGCATGTTGGAACTCCATAAATAATCAGCAACGGTTATTAAAAGATCAACTGGCTTTTTGTGAAGCTGATGAAGCTTTTTCCCAATCGGCATGAATTTGAATAAGATTAACTTTGTTATCACCCGCCAACTTTTGCATCGCCACAACAATCATTTGCTGTTTCTCCTTGACCTCCTCAATGGAGGGTGTTTTGCTTTTTAAGCTGGAAACCAAGGTTCTTCTGATCTTTTCAGGGAAGCACATGATGACCTTTTCTTGCAACTCTTTTGTCGATTTGGTGATGGCAATCATCACATCGTCGGCTGGAAAACTTCTGGCCACCTGCGTTAAAATATCATTGGGTACAACCGGTATGGATTCAAAAAGGAAGAAACGGCTTTCGACCTGATTACTGAGGTTACGGTCAGACACCCGCAGGTTGTTGATGATATCTTTGCGAATATCCGCCTTGGCTTCGCTCATGAGATTAACCACCATATTAATCCCATCAAACTCAAGCGATTTGTCATCAGGAATAAATTTCGCCTTATCCGCCAGGTCGTAGGCGACCTGCTCGAGAAGCTCCAGGGGCAGATCACTGATTTTTCCAAGCTGTAAGACTACCTGGCCTCTCTGTTCCTTGGACAAGTTTGCGATGGCACCTGCCGCTACAGCGCTGTTGATGCGGCTGAGCACCAGTGCTTTGATCTTGGCGGGTTCTTCCTTGATCAACATGTTGACCTGACCCGCGGTCATATCTTTTAAAAAAGCGAATGGATCAAGGATTGATCTTTCGGGCGAGGATAGCTCCTTGGCGAAAAGGATTTTATGAATCTCATTGAGGATTTCCCTGTCTTTGGTCGAGTCCAGCTCAATATTTTCGGATTCCTTTTCGATATCGAGATAATTTTGAGCGCCCAAGGATTTCGACAATAATTTTCTGGCGGTGGCGGGACCTAATATTGCCACGAAATGAGCCATTTTAGTAATATCGTTGTCAAGGTCGCTTAAGAGCTCCCTACCCCATTCCTTTCTTCCCACTAATAATGTGATGATTTTTTGGGTCATGGTATCGATTTCTTCTCTCAAAAGAGAGTCTTTAACTTGTTTCTCCTGTTTCTCCAGTCTTTGAACCTTTTCCTTCTTCATCTCATCGATCAGATCCTGGTGTTGCCTAGATTCCTCGATACCGCTTTCGACCTCGATTGCTTCTTCCATAGCACTGAGATTTTTTTTCATTTTTCTCATACGCAGGAATAATATAACCGCTACTAACGCAAGTGCGAGTAATAATATTAAATAAATCCATGTCTGGGGGGTCAACCCTAGGGCACGGTTTCTTTCTGATACCAACCAGCTTTTTGATGTCAAGTCTTTTGGATCATCACCAATCGATGAAGGAATTATGGGTATAAAGTTGAATTTGTCGCCTCTTTTGGATTCCAGTTCCGCAATAACGGGGATGGTTTGCCTGATAAAGGAATCAACCGAGGGTGGAATCTCTTTGTGCATCACTAAGTCAACCTGAACGTTCTTAATTTGCCAATAGGTATTGCCAATGATGTCAGTTATCTTTGGCATCACCGAAAGATCCTCCAGTTCAAATCCCGGCAGAGCCTCCCCGCCAGTCTGGATTTGACCTACGGTTTTTTGTTGGCTGGGTTCGAGCTTATCGGTGCCTCTGATCTTGACTTTGATCACATAATCCTTTCGATCTAAAAACGGGTCCAGACTTTTGCGGATCGATTCCTCGATTTCTCTCTGCTTTAGGTTTAAGGAATAAATCCTTTCCTGAGCGGTTACATGGCTGGTATAAAGAGCCAATAGGATCAGTAAGATCAATTTATAGTAGTTTCTCATAGTTGATTCTTTACCAAGTTGATGTATTTTCCCAGTTTTTTGTTTTCTGGGTCCAATGCCAATGCTTTCGCCCAGTTGCTCAAAGCGAGGTTGTGCCATTTAAGACGGTAGTAGATCGATCCCAGCATTTCGTAACTTTTTGATGAGTAAGGATTGATATTGATGGCTTCAATCACTTCGTTTAATGCCAGGTCCAGATCATTTTTGAAATAAGACATTCTGGACTGAATCAAATGTTTAGAGCTTTCAGCTTCCAACCTGGGGTCAATCTGGTCAGGAGGATGATCAAGTCCTGGAAACAGCCTAGCGAGCCTTTCTCCGCGCTCCTTTTTATCCTTGCCCAGCTTCAAAAAAAGCTTATCCAGCTCGTTCTGTTTTTTTTTGGATTCCTTTTCTTCTTGAGTGATGCCTTCGGCATCCGCGTTGACGATCAAAATATTGAAATTATCGCGAACTCCCAGTTCCAAATCCGCACTTTCCTTGAGTAACTTCTGCAAGTTCGTTTCAGCTTCAACTGTCAAAGGTGAGTTGATCAATAGCGTAAAAGAGCGGTAGCGCTTGAAATTTTCGATGTAGCCTTTGATTTCGTCAGCTTTGCTGGCGATGTTGATATGTCCCTCAAAACCAGGTAGTTTATATCGTCTGATATTGGCATCATTTGATAGAATCGGGTTTTGCTGTTGAATATACAGAACCGTGACCGCTAAATCAACGAACTGGCCTTGCAAAGTTTCAAGCAATACGGGCCTGATTTTTTGCTTCAGGGCGAATTCCTCTTTCTGAATCTGCGTGATTCCAGGTTTTAAAATCTCTCCAAAAACCATTTGCTTAGTGAAAAGCAAAATAATCCCGGCTATTATGTTCAAGAGCAAATTGCTTTTTATGATCCCATGTGTCATTTCAAACGCTCCATCAAAACCATGGTTTCTCTGTCATCCGGATTGATACTCAGTGCTTTTTTCCATGCCGCCTTGGCTAAATCTTTTTCCTGAAGCATGATATGCAGGCTTCCTTTTTTCTTTAAGTAGATGAGTTGGTCTTCAGCTCTTGTCTTTCGGCTCAACTGTCTATCGACCAGAATAATGCCTTTTCTGTATTTACCATCTCTGAATGCCTGATTAATCTCTCTTTCATAATCCATATCGGTGATGAGTTGTTTGTCACCGGGCATGGTGGTGATCGTTGTCGCGACACCGATTTGAGGGAAGTGCCCCCGATACACCGTCAACATATCTCCTCGTTCAGGGATAATTTTCACGTTCATCGGGATTATTTTATTCAAGAAGGGTTCCACATCGCTACTGACCGAATCGTCGATCATGACCGAAACCTCCATTCTCATAAGGTTGGTCGAACTGGCGACCATCTCGTAGAAAGGCTCTCTTTCTTCCAAAAAGATCGTAAAACCGGGGAGTTTGATTTTTCCATCGGTATCCGAGCGGACAATCAATCTCTTTAGTTTGTTGATTTCATCAGCGTTCCAGTAAAATTTAACATTTAAGATAAACTTGCTTCGATCGACATATTTGGCGGTCACCTCGCTGAGCTTGTCATTGACGAATTTTTCATAATCGTTGATGTATCTTTGCAAAACCGGATGCAGGATGACCGGTTTTGCATTGGCGACATCACTAAGGTTTTTCTGAATGGCATCTATGACTGTGGTACCTGTTTCCTCCATACTCAAAGGCACATCCAAGTCGAGAACAGTCCTTTTAATTCTGCTTTTTGGGAAAGGAATCCTGTTGATTTCGATGATGTCTCCCCGGTCAGCGACGAAACGCGCCTGGGAGGGGACAACATTATAAATAAACTGGTCAAGATGTTTGGGCAACGATTCATCCAACATGATTTCCACCTTCAGTTTCATAACCGATCCGGCACCCAGATAATAATCGATGCCCTGCTCCTCATTATTGATAAAAATCGGGAAACCCGGGAGTTTACCAGATTTTTTCTGAAGACCCTCCATCTTGCTTTGCACTTTTTTCATCTTCGACGGATTCCAATAGATACGGACAGAAATATAGAATCGATCCTCTGGAATATATTTTTTAAGACCATTGACGATGAGTCCGTTTAATGAAAGCTCGTATTCGGCTGCCTGTTTTTGCAGGATTTTAAAGGCAAGATTTTCCTCTTTGGGTAAGACGGTTTGCGCAATAATCCCTTGGGGACTGTTCAACCCCAGCAAAAGTAACATCAAAACAAATTTTAATCCGAGTTTTCTTTTCATTCCGTCGTCATGGTCTCGATTTTCACTTTTTGAGTCTCTTCCTTCTTGGACTCCATAAAATGTTTGAATCTTTTAACTTCAGCGTTTTCAGGGTCAACCTTCAGTACATAATCGAATTCCTTTCTGGCAAGGTCTTCCTTACCCATGGCATAAAGAATAGATCCTTTCATCATATGTGCCTGTGGGTTGTATGAATCAATCGTCAAAGCTTCGTTGAGTGCCTCCAAAGCTTCGACATATTTGGTTTTCATCATGAATTCCCTGGCTAATTCCAGCTTTTGAGAAAACTGTAAGATACTGGTACTGGTTGATTTTTGTGTTTCCTGGTTTGATTGTACCATGATATTCGCACTTACGGGAATCGATATTTTAAAGTTATTGCTCTCGAAACTGTGAACGGTTTCTCTAAGTTTGCCGTCTTTAATGATCACGACCCTGATGGTGTAAACCCCGTCTTTTTCCTCTTCAATGACCTTGGTGACCACGTTTGTCTCGCCCATTGTTTCGGTGTGCTGAGCAATTTCCCTTGAATAGTTGTTGGATGCCTTTTTGCTGGCCGAACATCCGTGAGTCCAAATTAAGAATAATCCCAAGAACATTGACAAAATCATGGTGCTTAAGAAATTATTTGTTGTATGGTCCGCTAGGTTTGGGATAATCATTTTCGTCTCTTTATAACGAGTTTTTTAAAACTGAAAACCAAAGGTGATACTGCTACCGCTTCCGTTCAGTTTCGCTGCTGATCCAGTGGTCGGTGCAACTTCCAGATTGGTTTCCTGAAAAGACAGACTGTAATAATTAAAAGTCAAGAGTTGTCCAACGATGATCTTAAGACCGGCTTTGTAGTAGATGCTGAAATTAAACTGTTCAGACCAGAACTCACCGATTCCGGCCAGCATCGCAAAAGATATATTGTTGTTATTAAGAGCCATCATCTCCCACCCCACGAGTCCGTCAACCATTAGTCTGGGAGAAAAGGTCAGTGATTGGGCTAGTTTTGAGTTATTATCCATATAAAAAGCCATGTTGGCCGATAATAGCCAAGATTTGGAAAAGCGGATCGTTTTTTCCGCACCAAGTACGATCGCATTTTGACTGATCACTTCACCAGTTGTTCCTGCCGTGGTGCTACCCATAGTCACGGGCAATTCCATTTGACCCATATAATAGTTGTAATAGGTTGATTTGGGTGCGGGAACCCCCTGTACCACATCCGATAATATCACCCTGCCTTCTTCGGCATCGACGATGTTGACCACGATCGACAGTTGTCTGTCTTGCTCAATCACCATAGTGGTCATAAAACCCTGAACATTTAGTTTTCTAGCCAGAGCGCGTCTCGATTCCTGATCGGCAAGTCCTCTACTGATCGTCAGGATGCCAGATCTGAGCTCGCTTTGAATCATATTGCATTCGTTGCATTTAATCAGCTTGAGCCTCGGATTTTCAAGCAACAACTGACCGAAAATTCTAGCTGTCGCGACTTTATAGAAGGATTTTTCCACGGTAGGGCCAAAGGCGATATCGGTGACCGCTATCGTATGAACCCGGTTTTCAAGCCGGCCCAATGACCGAGCCAGTTTGGGCATCATTTGATCGAACTGGAAATAAAGTGGATCGCTCCACATACTATAGGAGGCCTCCATGTCTTCCGGTAAAATGATAACCGGGGCACTGTCGGTTTCTTCGGTACCAAGATCAGTCAGTTGGGTATTTGTCTGAGCCAGTCCTGACGAACTCAATCCGATCAAAATTAAAAACGCCAATAAATATTGTTTCATTGTTCCAAACCGCTATAATTTTACTAAAAACCGTAATATCTCTCTCAATCTGCTCTATTATGCGTCATTCTCCACTAAATAACAAACGCGTTAAACTTCTGGATTCCGGCCTTTTGACTAAAATAATTTCGACCCGCCGGTTGATCCCTCTAGCGTTTCTTAGAGCGTTTCCCTTCATAGGAACTCCGAAATCATCAATATATTCGACCTTTGGTTTGTTATCGGCAAAAGCACTAACCGAGACCATGTCATCCGGAAATTTCATTCGGTTGACCAAAAAAGTGGCCACATTTGTAGCCCTGGCTGAACTGAGTTCCCAGTTGCTTGGGAATTTTCTTGTCCTGATGGGGACGTTATCGGTGTGTCCTTCAACGATCAATATATCGCTCTTATGTTCTTCCAATTCCTGTATTTTTCGAAATAAGGGTATTAAAGCTCTAAATGCTCTGGACTGAATCTGGTCCCCTCCAGATTTGAAAAGGAAATCAGATGGCAATGAAACGATGCACTCCAGTTTGCTTGAGCGTAGCTCGTAATTTTTAAAACTCTCCTGGTTTTGATCCAGATACTGTTGTAGCCCATTACAATTTTTAGGTTGCGTCGATAAAGTTGTCAAAAGAACAAAAAAGCAAAACAAAAGAGTCATCAAATCCGCAAAGGTAACAACCCAATCAGGAATTTCCCCGCTTTTTGATTGCTGTTCATCACTCATAGTCCCAGTTGTCCAGATTGAAGTTGCTCTAATCTTTCCTGCTCTATCTCTTGACGTTCTTTAAGCGGCAGATAAATCGCCAGATCCTGAGCAGCGACATCGGCGACCTCTCTTCTTTTTAAGTACAAGATACTCTCATGAATCATCTCCATCAGCTTAATGTTCGATTCCTTGAGCTGATGGCGTTTGGTGGCGACCGGTATAAAAAACAACTGGGCAAGGAGTACCCCGTACAAGGTTGTGATTAGGGCTACTGACATCGCCCCCATGACATCGGCTATACTGGCGCCTTCTCCCGCGGCTGCTCCCAGCATCAAGATCAATCCGACCACGGTTCCAACCATGCCAAACGCTGGAGCAGTCTTGCCGAGAAAATCCAGCACGTTGATTTCTTCTAAGGACCGGTAATTGTACATATTGATTTCCGATTCGATGATCTCGCTGATCATGTCCTCAGAAACGACATCCACGGATATGAAATCCTGGACCCAGGTTCTTAAATAATCGCTACTGATCTCTTCGATCTCATCATCGGTGATGACCTCACCCCGGTTTCTTTTTTCAGCCAAGTTCAAAACCGTCTCGTAAACATCCATAAAGGCTTCCTTGACCGTATCTTTGCCGAAAGCCTGGATGATGAACCGAAAGGTTCTCAAAGCCCTGCTCAAAGGAAAAGCAATTAAAGTCGCCGCGAAAGCACCTCCCGCGACAATGCCGAACGACTTAAGATCGACAAACCTTGAAATGGATCCCATCAGGGATTCCTTAAATTTTTGTAATTCATCCTTTGCCTGCATGATCTCGGCCCTTGGCCTGCGTTGTTCCTCAAGCTGGGAGACCAATTGCTCTGCGGTAGTGATCTTGTAGACATAATAGTTCGAATATTGATCTGGAAAAATTATCCCAAGAAATATGAGAGAAAAACCAATGACGAACCCCAGTATGGTCCCAAGTGTATCTTTCATGTGCTTTTATTTATTGTTATTGCTGGTTTTAAAACGTATTTTGATTTATGAGTTGGCTTTTGTTAAGCAATTAATATACCAAGTGACACTTCGTCATCACTGAGTTTCCCAGAGCAGTTTTCCCGCATTAATCCTCTAATTGAAGACAAAAAACTACTTGATCAAACGATCAAATAGTTTTAATATTAATTTAAAATCGGAGTTTATTTATGGATCAGAGAAAACAGCGAGGTGAGAAGACCAAAAAAAGGATATTGGATGCCACCAAGACAATTTTGGACCTTGAGGGTTACCCAGCTTTATCGACCCGCTCAATCGCCTTGAAAGCGGGGGTGAGTCAAAGCAGTCTTTATCATCATTTCAAGGATTTAGACGAGATTCTTTTTGCTACTTTAAGTTCCGCGGCGAACCGTTATCTGGACTACGATCACATAGATCAATTTGACAGCCTCATCGATTATTTCATTAACCTTATTGAGTATACCAATCCGAAAACGAGCCAAGACAACAATTCGGCCTGTTTTTTTTCGATTTATGAAAAAGCGATGGTTGACGAGCGTTTTCGTAAGAAATTAGTTCAAATGGGGAAAGATTTGATTGGTGATTTGAAAAAAAAAATCCGTCTGAAATATGGCAAGAATCTGGATGAAAGGAGTCTTGATTTGATCGTTTTCGGATTCATAACCTTTCGGGAAGGATTTGTGGTGCATACACAACTTTTCAAGGATGAATCTCCATTTGAGGATTTAAACGGGCTAGCCTTGGACATTTTTCATCTTTTTCAAAAGGTCTTAACGGAAAAAAACGCCTACCCAAAGAGCCATAAGTTGAGAGGTATTTAAAGAATGAAACGTATTATTGTTGTTTTTTGCGGTTTAATACTTTGTTTGTCACAAATGGGCTTGTTGGCGCAAGGATTGGATGAAGGGCTTTTAAAAAAGTTGAATGTGGTCTCAGTTGATGAATATCAGGTTATCGAGGCGAAACTCAGCGATGTTTTAAACTTGGTTTTGGAGAGAAGCTCGGTGATGAAGATTCTTGAATTGAACGAAAGGATAGCGGGTGAACAGCTTTTATCTGCCAGAGGTTCCAGGCCTTCGAGCCTAATAAACAGTCTGGGTGTGATTCGTTCAAGCGCTCCTTTTCAATCGAGTTTTTCCAGTGGGTCATCCCAAACCAACACTGATTATTTAAACTTCAGCGCAAGTGATGTAACCAGTTTGTCGTCAAGTTGGACAAAACAGATCGATTTGGGGATCAGCTACGGGATTGCTTATGCGAAAAAAACCACAAAAAGCAGTCTGGCCTCAATCCTTAAGGAAGGGGAAAGTCTTACGGAGTGGACTTCAAAAGATCCTCTTTATTCGGACAACCTGACCGTTTCTTTAAGTATTCCTTTGTTTCAGGATTGGGGAGAGGTTAATCGGTCTGGGGAGTTTCGCTCTGAGAACTTTCTCTACCAGACGAAGATTCAGTCTAAAAAGTCCAAACTGCTTCTCTTGAGCCAAATGGCGATGATCTACTGGGACCTGGTCGGAGTCGAAAAGACGATCGAAACACTCAAGGCTGGGGTCCAACTCGCCGAGAGGTTTTTCGAGGACAACAAGACTCGCTTGAGGCTCGGGGTTTTAGATCAAGTTGAGGTTAAGCAGAGCGAGGCTCAGGTAGCACTGATCAGGCAGAGTTTGTTACGGGAGGAAGTTTTAAAAAAACAGATCGAAGACCAACTGAAAGCGGCCTTGGATTTAAACGATATCCCCTACGGTTATAAGCTGGTGGAGGAATTTAAGATCAGGGAAATCAATGACGGATTCGACGGGTTACTTGAAAAGGCTTACAAGGCAGATCCTGATCTGGAATTATTATTGGTCGGGATGAAGAATAATCAACTTGATAAAAAAGTTGCCCTAAACCGACTTGATACAGATCTTGACTTGAGTCTTCAATATCAGTTCAATGGTTATGGGCTTAACTCCTCTGAACCGACTTCGATGCTTTCGGATACGAAGCTACAGACCTACCAGATGGGGCTCACCTGGACGGTTCCTCTGTTTGATGTCGCTTCAAAGAGCAAAAGCCTGCAGGTGGAGTACGATCGCGCGCGAATCGATCTTCAGATCAGTAACCAGAAAAAACAGATCAAGCTTGAGCTTCAATCGGTTTTAAGAAACCTGAAACTGGCCGAAAAAGGTATTAAGTTGGCCCGAATCAGTGTTTCGCTCGAAGAGGATCTTCTAGAGAAGGAAACCGAAAAATTCAAGCTCGGCAACAGCACTAGTTTTAGAGTGGCCCAGGTTCAGCAAGACCTCTCGCAGGCTCAAAAAAGCGAGATTCTATCGAGAATTCAATACGAAAAAATATTTTTGTCTTTTCTGGTTTTGACCGATCAGATTTACTCATACTATCAGCTTAAGTCATTTTAATAACCTATAAATAAGATCCAAAATGGAGAACGTTACTTTTAGAAAGGGGATCATTTTCATTGTTTTGTTTTTTTCCGGATTTTTCCCCTTGGTTGGAATTGCGCAACCCAAGGACAAAAAGGAGAATTCAAAGGCTCTAACCAAGGTTGAAACTATATCGATTTCCCCTAAGCAATTGATTAAGCGATCCTCCTATATTGGGCACATTCATCCAGAGGATAGGGTGACTTTAAGTTCTGAAATATCGGGAATTATCGAGAAGGCGGGATTTTTGGAAGGTGACAGGGTCAAAAAAGGGCAAGTGCTGTTTGAAATAGACACATCCAGCCTTTTGGTCGATTTGAATCTCAACAAATCCAATTACGAGCTGGCGCAGACGAACTATAAGAGGGAACTGAAGCTGTTCAAACAAAAGCTCACCACTTCGGCTAATCTTTCGGGTCTTAAAAACCAATTGGATGTCAACAAATACCGCCTGGAACTTTCAAAGATCAATTTTGAGAAATCCAAGGTCAGGTCTCCCTTGTCGGGAATTATTTTGAAGAAAAAGGCCGAAAGAGGCGAATATGTAAACAAAGGTGTCCAAATAGCCGAAGTCATCAATATCAACAATGTATTGGCTGTGATCAATATCCCTGAAAGAGAGATTCGTTTTGCCGAGAACCAAAAACAGGTCGAAGCTTCGCTGGACGCGATGCCTGAGAAAAGCTTTGTCGGTAAGATAAAAAATATCGGCCTTGAAGCAGACCGATCAAGTCGAAGTTTTGAAGTAGAGGTGGAAATTCCGAACCCGCAAAGGCTTTTACTCCCAGGGATGCTGGTGAGAATAAAAATGACAACTGTATCCTTGTCAGACCAAATTGTTGTACCCAGAAACAGTGTCCAGGAAGATGAATCTGGAAGCTACGTCTTTATCGTCTTAGATGGGAAAAGCCAAAAAAAACCTATCACGACCGGGATCAGTGTGGATGAAATAATCCAGGTGCGAAGCGGTTTAAGCTATGGCGATGAATTGATTGTAACTGGTCAGCAGTTATTGACGGATGACGAGCCGATTGAAGTGACCCGCAGACAATCCAGAATTGATGACAGTGAAGCTTTGTCAAAACTGGCTGAAAAGAAATAAATTTGAAGTGAATTAATCGATATGAGTTCAGATGATAATAAAGATGATCTAAAGGAACAAGGTATTTCCTTAAAAGGCGAATCGATGGAAAGCCAGGAGATAAAATACCTTGAGACATTAAAGGAGAATGGATTATTTCCCCGGATCAGGTCACTGGTATCAGGACTATTCGAGAAATCAGAAAAATCCCCATTTGAAGAAAAGCCCGAATTGTTAAATCTGAAACCAGCCTCGCTGGGCGACTCAGATATAATACTCCCCAACGGTCAAAAATCAGCGGACATGTCCTTCGGCTTGTCCAATTTCGCCATTAAAAGACCGGCGTCCATTTTTATCGTCATGTTTTTGATCATTTTCTTAGGCTTTGCCGCCTATAAAACACTTCCCAGAGAGTCCGCCCCTGATATCCAGATTCCTATTCTGATCGTGACCATACCCTATCCAGGTTCATCCCCCCAAGATGTCGAGGCTTTAATTATTCATAAGCTAGAGATTGAATTTCAGGGATTGGAAAGCTTGAAGAAACTTTCTTCCACCGCAACGGAGGGGGCAGGAATCGTGACCTTGGAGTTTGTTTTGGGAGTGGATATCGATGAAGCCCGCGCCAAGGTCAGAGAAGCGCTTGATCGCGTTGGCCCCAAACTGCCAAGTGACGCCGAAGACGCCATCATCACTGAGATTAATCTTTCCGAAAGACCGATCATGATCGTTAATCTTTCCGGCAAGTTAGGCCTGCTTAACCTGAAGAATATCGCTGAAGACATCAAGGAGGAAATCGAATCGATCCACGGTATCCTGGAGGTCAAGAGAGCGGGTGGTCTCGAAAGGGAAGTTAAGATACAAGTCGATCCCGAAAAACTCCGCTACTACAACCTTGATCTAAATCAAGTCTCAAACGCGATTTCCAGTGAGAATTCCACTATTCCAGCAGGCGATATTTCTCTGGGCTCCCTAAAATACATGATCCGGGTGCCAGGTGAGATCACCTCACCTGATG
This sequence comes from Deltaproteobacteria bacterium, assembly GCA_029881655.1. Classification (GTDB taxonomy): domain Bacteria; phylum SAR324; class SAR324; order XYD2-FULL-50-16; family XYD2-FULL-50-16; genus JAOUME01. The sequence goes on from JAOUME010000006.1 coordinate 28,911, forward strand.
AGATTAAAAACATGGTGATCATCGCACCCAATCAAGTGCCCATTTTCACCAAAGACGTTGCTATAGTGGATTTCGGGTTTAAGGAACTAACATCCAGGTCTCGACTCAACGGCCTTGATTCCATTTCGTTGAGCATTTCAAAAAGATCAGGGGAAAATTTGATCGAGATTTCAGATAAAATCAAGGAAATTTTGGAAAAAGAGAAACAAAAATATTCAGGTAAAATCAATTTCGTAATTCTTACCGATGAATCAAAGCATGTAAGGAATTTGGTCAGCGACCTTGAGAATAACATCTATTCGGGACTGATCTTCGTTTTACTGGTTTTGTTGGTGGTGATGGGAATCAGGAACGCGGTTTTCATCGCGACAGCAATCCCTTTTTCCATGCTTTTAAGCTTCATGATTTTGGATTGGGTAGGTATCACCCTTAATTTTGTGGTGTTGTTTAGCCTGATCTTGGCATTGGGGATGTTGGTTGATAATGCGATCGTGATTGTAGAGAACATCTACCGCCATGTTGAAGCGGGGATGAGTACGTTTGAGGCGTCGAAGGTTGGTGTGGGCGAAGTGGCGATACCGGTGATCACATCGACTTTAACCACCTTGGCGGCTTTCGTGCCCCTTTTATTTATGCCTGATATCTCAGGTGAGTTTATGAGTTACCTGCCTAAAACCTTGATTATCACCTTATCCTCGTCGTTGTTTGTTGGACTTATTATCAACCCGGTCTTGTGCTCGACGATGATGAGAAAACCGAAAGAGATTAAGAACCGAGACATCGATCAAATGACCGAAGAAAAACGGATTGTACAAGTGTATAGAAGGTCGCTGATGTTTGCGCTTAATTACCCCTGGATGGTTGTTGTGTCGATGGTTGGGCTTTGGGTTTTAATGATTGTGATGTATTTCGCTTTAATTTTTCCCGATGTCGGTGTGGAGTTTTTTCCTTCCACTGAGCCAAATCAAGCGGTCATCCATATCGATTCGCCTTTTGGCAGCACCCTTGAGACTTCCGATAATTTAGTGGGGCAGATCGAAAACAAACTTACCCCATACTACGAGGCAACCGACGCGATCGTAGCCAATGTCGGTCAAGGTAGGGGCGGAAGTGGTTCAGGCTCTTCTTTCGGGGCTACGACCCACCTCAGCCATGTCGTACTTTCATTTCCTGATTGGCAACACCGCGAAATCAAACCATCCAGCGTGATTAAGGATATCAGGAGTAATATCAATGAGTTGGTTGGAGCGGCGGTCAGATTGACCCAACCCAAAGGAGGCCCTCCTACGGGAAAGCCAATCAGTATCGAAATCAGTGGAAAAGATCCTCAAATTCTAAAAGAGATTTCACTTGATATTCAAAAGAAGGTCAAGGATGTGGAAGGACTTGTCAACTTGATAGACGATTTTACCGTCAATCGCAGTGAGATTCAGGTTCGCATAGACAAGGAGAAGACCGCACGGTTGGGGCTCAGAACTTCACAGGTGGCCGGTATCATCCGCACAGCCTTTAATGGCCGGACGGTCTCGACCTACAGAGTGGGAAAGGAGGAATATGATATCGTAGTGCGCTTGGATGATCGCTTTAGAAACTCAATCAATAGCCTAGAGTCGCTTTATCTCAAGACACCCGCCGGACAATCCGTCTCACTAGGAGAGTTAGCTGAAATCAAGACGACCAAGGCTTTAGGCTCCATCCGGCATGTTGATTCGAAAACTGTGATCACTGTCAGTGCCGATGCTGAGGGATACCCAGGACCGGTCGTTCTAAAAAAGGTTCAAGAAAGATTGACTGATTTTGAAATGCCTCGTGGTTATGCCCTTAAATATGCCGGAGAGAACGAGCATCAAAAAAAGATGCAGGACTATCTGGCCAAGAGTTTCTTTATTGCTGTCTTTTTGATTTTTTTGATCCTGGTGACGCAGTTTAACTCGCTGATTTTGCCTTTCATTATATTAACCTCGGTGTTTTTGTCTCTTATCGGGGTTTTTATGGGAATGATTATTCATAGTAGCCCGGTCAGCGTAATGATGGGAGGGATTGGGGTGATATCGCTTGCCGGCGTTGTGGTGAACAACGCCATTGTCCTCATTGACTATATCAACCAGCTCCGCTCCAGCGGTATGGAATGCGAAGAAGCGATCGTTCTCGCTGGCATGAGACGGTTGAGACCTGTTCTTTTAACCGCCATCACAACTATTTTGGGTTTATTGCCCATTACTTTGGGAATGGATATTAATTTTTACCGTTCGAATATCGTTGCCTTTGGGTCGGAATCAGGATTGATGTGGGTTCCCATGGCCAGAAGCGTTATTTATGGCCTTAGTGTGGCTACGATCTTGACCTTGATTTTGGTGCCGGTGCTTTATTTGTTGATTGAAAGACAAAAACAAAATATTTCAGAAGGGATAGAGCGCTTAAAAATAAGCAGGATCACGTCTCTCCCACTGAGATTAAAGCCCGCCTTTTTTAGCAGGCTCTCTAATAAAAACGGTGAGACCTCAATAGAAAAACTGGATAAAAACAAACAGGAAGAATCACTGAAAAAAAGTTAATAAATTTATTTTCTGTTCGATGAGCTATAAATTGAGATTCTTTCTTGCTTATGTCTTTTTCATTTTTTCATAGAATTTCGATTGGTGTTAAGGGGGCTGTTCTGGTGATGATGACTTTCTTCATGCTCAGTTGCGGCGCGAAACTGTATCATAATCCGTCAAAACCGCACCACACTGAAAATGGATTTAAAAACAACTATATCCCAGATAGGATTCCCAGTATCATGAAATGGTGGTGGCAGCGTTTGACCCAAGACCTGCCACACGAAGGTGAACCCGATGAGGTTGTTCAACTTGTCAAGTCAGATATCGAAAGGATAAAAAACAACCGGACCGAAGCCCTCTTGACTTGGGTTGGACACGCTACCCTTCTTTTGCAAATAAATGGGCTTAACATCATAACCGACCCCATGTTCTCCGAAAGAGCGTCTCCTTTCAGTTTTCTCGGTCCAAAACGAATTCTTCCGCCTTCTCTTGTAATCCCGGATCTTCCCCAAGTCGATGTGGTTGTGATTTCTCATAATCATTATGATCACCTGGATCTCGATTCGGTTAAAGACCTGAACCGGCAGAAGGGTGGCGCTCCTTTGTTTCTGGTGCCCTTGGGTCTAAAGACGTGGTTTTTGGATCAGGGAATAAATAACGTCATAGAGTTTGACTGGTGGGACGCATATGAATATCGGGGTCTAAAGTTTTATTTTGTTCCCGCCCAACACCAGAGCATGAGAATGGCTTTCCTTTTGGATCGCAATCAAACCCTTTGGGGTGGTTGGGTCGTTCAATCAGGAGATTATAAGTTTTATTTTGCTGGGGATAGTGGCTATTCGAAAGATTTTCAGGATATTGGAGAACGGCTGGGGCCGATTGATTTGGCCGCGATACCGATCGATGCCTATGAACCGCGCTGGTTCATGAAAGATTGGCATGTCAATCCCCATGAAGCGGTTCAAGCTCACCGAGATTTAAAAGCTAAAGTTTCCTTGGCTATTCATTGGGGAGCCTTCGAGCTTTCCGATGTGAAGTTCGGACTACCACCAAAGATTTTAAAAGAGGTCATGAATAAAGAACACATTGACCCATCGGAATTTCTGGTGATCAATCAAGGCGTTTCTCTTGAGTTAAATAGTCTTAGGTTAAAGCGGTGATGAAAAAAGAAAGATAAATTTTTATCGGAGTTGATGAAATCTAAATTTTGGGTCATTAATAACAGATGACCTTTAATGATTTAAACGGCATTTAGGCCGACAATTAATAACGGAGAAATCAATGAGTACGAATAATGAATTAAAAGTGACTATCAAGACGAACAAGGGCGATATCAACTTAAGGCTTTTTACGGACAAAGCACCTCTGACCATCGCTAATTTCGCCAATTTATCGCTTAGGGGATTTTACGACAACTTAAACTTTCACCGGGTCATCCCCAACTTTATGGTCCAGGGTGGTTGTCCCATCGGCAACGGTACAGGCGGTCCAGGTTATCAGTTTGAAGATGAATTTGAAGGTGGGATGAAGCATTCGAAACCTGGTATATTATCGATGGCGAACGCCGGGGCCGATACGAACGGCAGCCAGTTTTTTATCACGCATGTACCCACCGAGTGGCTTGATGGCAATCACACCGTTTTTGGAGAGGTAGTCGGCGATGAAGACATGCGAGTCGTCAACAGTATCAACCAGGGAGACCGTATCGAATCTGTGTCGCTGGATGGTGATCTGGTTCCACTAATGGAAAAATCTCAAAAACGCATTGAAGACTGGAACTTTGTACTGGATCGAAATTTCCCCGATCTTAAAAAGTTATAATTGATCAATTCCAACTCTCTTGATTAGGCCCCGAGACTTTTTCGTTAAGTAACGGTTTTAAGAAAAAAACCGTTTCCCCTTTTTTAACCAACCAAGGAGATCAATTATGGACAATACCTTCGGCTGTTTGGACGAAATTAAACTGACATCTTCTGGTAAAGCTCAAATCTACCGGTTGGAAAATCTGGAAAAATCCGGGGTCGGAAATATTCAAAACCTTCCTTATTCAATTAAAATCCTTTTAGAACAGGTGCTTAGGAATTTAGATGGTTTTATGGTCAAACAAGAGGACGTAGTCGCGCTGGCGAAATGGAATCCAAGAGAAATATCAGATAATGAAATCCCCTTTAAGCCATCTCGAGTGGTTTTGCAGGATTTCACAGGGGTGCCATCTTTGGTCGATCTGGCGGCATTAAGGAGTGCCATGGTTGAGATGAAGGGCGACCCAGCCATGATCAATCCACAGGTCCCCGTCGATTTGATTATCGATCACTCGGTTCAGGTGGATGATTTCGGGAGTCCTGATTCCCTAGAGAAAAACATGCGAAGGGAATTTGAGCGCAACCTCGAACGCTACGAGTTCATTAAGTGGGGTCAGTCGGCTTTTAAAAACCTGAGGGTTTTTCCGCCGGGACTGGGGATTGTTCACCAGATCAATCTTGAAAATTTGGCTGAAGTGGTTCACTTGCGTGATGGACTTTGTTTTCCCGATACGGTGGTTGGAACCGATTCCCATACCACGATGATCAATGGTGTTGGAGTTCTGGGCTGGGGTGTCGGTGGCATCGAGGCGGAATCAGTGATGCTGAATCAGCCGATCTATATGAAAATCCCCGAAGTGGTCGGTTTTGAGCTAAAGGGTGAAATGAATCCCGGTATGACGGCGACGGATCTGGTATTAAGGATTGTAGAGATTTTGCGTTCGGTGGGAGTGGTGGATAAATTTGTCGAGTTTTACGGGCAAGGACTTTCAAGCCTCAAGTTGGCCGATAGAGCGACAATCGCCAATATGGCTCCGGAATATGGCGCGACGATGGGTTTTTTCCCTGTGGATAACGAAACCTTGAGTTATCTGGCTAAAACCGGCAGGCCACAAGAGCTGATCAAAAGAACCGAAGTGTACTTAAAGGAACAGGGACTTTTTAGAACTGAGCAGACGGAAGATCCCCTCTTTACTCAAAAGATTAGTCTGGATCTTTCCGAAATAGTGCCCTCTTTGGCCGGGCCCAAAAGACCCCAGGATCGAATCGATTTATCCCGGATGAAGGCCACATGGCACGAGAATCTAAGCGTGTCGGTCGCGAAAAGAGGATTTGGTTTGAAACCAGAGGATGAAAAGCAAACCTCGGAGATTAAAGACGGCTCTGGGCATGAGATCACCCATGGATCCGTGGTTATCGCGGCGGTGACTTCCTGTACCAATACCAGTAATCCATCGGTGATGATCGCTGCGGGGTTATTGGCAAAAAAAGCGGTCGAAAAAGGACTTGTTTCCAAACCATGGGTGAAGACTTCACTTGCACCTGGCTCGAGAGTCGTCACGGATTATCTGGTGAAATCGGGTTTGGATCACTATTTGGAGAAATTGGGATTTTTCACAGTGGGTTACGGCTGTACGACTTGCATCGGCAACTCGGGTCCCTTGTCTAAAGAAATCCACAACGCGATTCATGAAAAAAATCTTGTGGTCGCTTCGGTCCTTTCTGGGAATCGGAATTTTGAAGGGCGGATCAGCCCTGATATCAAGGCGAATTTTCTGGCCAGCCCCCCCCTGGTTTTGGCTTACGCGATAGCCGGGACGGTTGATATTGATCTGCAAAATGATGTCATAGCGCAGGGTAGTGACGGAAAGGGTGTCAGACTGGCTGATATCTGGCCGGATCAAAAGGAGATCGAGGAAATCGAAAACATGATCACGCCGGAGATGTACAAGGAACGCTACCAGAACTTAGAGAAGGTCTCTCCGCTTTGGAACGAAATCACACCTAGAAAAGGAGAGGTTTACCCGTGGGACTTCAAGTCCACCTACATCCAAAACCCGCCCTTTTTTAGGAATATGAAACCTGAAACCGATCCGATCAAGGAGATTGAAGGCGCGTATGCCCTCTTGTTACTAGGTGACTCGGTTACCACCGATCATATTTCGCCGGCCGGCAGTTTCGCTCCTAACACCTCTGCGGGGAAACTCCTGATCAGTAAGGGGGTTCAGGTACGGGATTTTAATTCCTACGGCTCAAGAAGAGGCAATGACCAGATCATGGTGAGGGGTACCTTCGCTAATGTCAGGCTTCAAAACCAGCTTGTTCCCTGGATCGAGGGGGGATATACTCTGCATGTTCCCAGTGGCGTACAGATGCGGATCTATGACGTGGCTCTAAAGTACTTTAGCGAGGAGACACCTTTGATCGTTTTGGCGGGAAAGGAATATGGCACGGGTTCCTCTAGAGATTGGGCCGCAAAGGGTACCTTTTTACTGGGTGTCAAGGCGGTGATAGCCACGAGTTTTGAGCGGATTCACCGTTCCAATTTGGTGGGGATGGGCGTTTTGCCACTTCAATTTAAAGACGGCAAGTCACCTGCCGACTACGGGCTGACCGGTAGCGAGACTTTTAGTATTTTGGGGCTGGACGATAATATCGTGCCTTCCCTGGAGTTGACTCTTATGGCCAACGACCAGGAAATCCCCATTATCTCAAGGTTGGATACTGCTGTTGAAATTGAGTATTATAAAAATGGCGGTATTTTACATACAGTTTTAAGGAAATTCATCAAGGCGAATTAGCTTTTAGCGCTTGATATAGATTATTAGCGCTTTTTGACGGGAATAGGATATGATTTATGATCTGGTGGTGATTGGTTCCGGGCCGGGGGGATATGTGGCCGCCATCCGGGCTTCGCAGCTTGGAATGAAGGTGGCTTTGGTGGAGAAATACCCGGTTTTGGGCGGAACTTGTTTGAATGTGGGATGCATCCCATCCAAGGCGCTTTTAGATTCGACCGAGCTTTATGATCAGGCGAAAAAGAAATTCAAGGATCATGGTATCCAATTTTCAAAGACCGTATTGGACTGGGAAGAGGTTTTGAAAAGAAAAGAGAAAGTTATTTCAGACACGGCAAAGGGGTTGGAGTATCTGATTCAGAAAAACAACATCGATGTTTTCGAAGGAATCGGTTCTTTTAAGAACCTGATGGAAATTAAGATCAAAAAGCCCGATGGCTCAAGCGTTCTGATTAACACAAAAAGAACTATCATCGCAACGGGTTCCAAACCCATTAGTCTTCCACAAATTCCGCTGGATAAAAAGCGCGTGATTTCTTCGACCAGAGCTTTGTCCTTAAGACATGTGCCCCAGGATTTGCTGGTGATAGGCGCAGGGGCTATCGGGCTTGAGCTGGGTTCGGTCTTTTTAAGGGCCGGATCGAAAGTGACGGTTATTGAATATCAAGATCGGGTTTTGCCGAATATGGACGAGGATCTTTCAAAGGAACAGTTACGTTGTCTAAAGAAATCAGGTATGAAATTTTCACTGGGACAGGAGGTGAGTGGGTTTGAAAAAACCAACTCTGGGCTGAAAGTTTTTACTTCGGATAAAAAAACCGGCGCGAAAAAAGAGTTTGAGGTTGATTATTGTCTGGTAAGCGTGGGCAGGAAAGCCAATGTGATCGATTTGGCTTTGGAGAAAATCGGGGTTCAAATGACTAACAAAGGCTTTGTTCAGGTCGATAAGAACTTGGAAACCAACCAAACAGGAGTCTATGCGATCGGCGATGTGACCGGTGGCGCAATGTTAGCTCATAAAGCGGAAGATGAAGGTGTGTTTGTCGCCGAGAAGATCGCGGGCCTTAAACCGAAGATGAACTACGACGCGATACCCATGGTGGTGTATACATGGCCAGAGGTAGCCAGTGTCGGGCTAACCGAACAACAGCTTCTTATAAGCGATACCCCCTATAAAAAAGGGAGCTTTTCTTTTCGCGCTTTGGGTAGATCAAAGGCCGCCGGCGAGTTGGACGGTTTAGTCAAGGTATTGGCCGATCAAAAGACCGACAGGGTACTTGGTCTCCATATTTTAGGAGCGAGAGCGGCCGATTTGATCATCGCCGGTGTTTTGGCGCTGAACAAAAATTTGACGGCAAAAGAACTCGCTGAATGCTCCTTTGCTCATCCTACTTTTTCTGAGGCGATCAAGGAAGCCTCACTGGATGCTTTTAACAAGGGTTCTATTCACCAGTGATGTTTTAACGCAGTGTTTTCTCTGGAGTTTTGTTTTTGAGGTTTTTAAAAGAGTCCCGAGATGTGGAACTCGAATTTGGATGGGGATTCACTGTCCTTTTTATCGAGTTTCAAGCCATATTCAAAACGTAAAACCCCCATCGGCGTGATCAGTCGAATTCCCAGGCCAGTGCTTTTTCTGAAATACCAGGGGTCTTTTTTCAATCCTACCAATTCATACATTCTGTCTTCCGCCCAGACGTTACCCGCGTCGAAAAAGGCAACTCCGCGAATATTTCTTCCTTCCCTCGTCAAGGGAAAAAGGATCTCCAAATTTAAGATTTTTTTGGTCGTACCTCCTAGATGATTGTTAAAATAGACCCGGTCAGGATGTTTGGTGTCGGTCGCGTTAGCGGGACAGTCTGGTCCGGGTGTCTCTAGCTGGCAATCGGGATATTCAGATTTTAAGGGATAGAGTTTGGTGATATCGAAACCAATCGGTAGCTCCGATTGGCTACTGGGACCGCGGATGGCTGACCAGTCATGCCCTCTGAGTGTGGTGATTCCCCCGATGGTGTAGCGTTGGTGGACGGGTATATCTTCATCTGGATTTGTTTGTTGTAGCAACCCTTGGCTGTATTTAGCCATAAAAACAATGGTTTCATCCTCGTTTAAGGCCGAAAACCATCTGGTTTGAAAAGTGTAGTTTCGAAACTCGATGGTTCCACCCAGAACGCCACCGAATTCCTCTGTAGAAAAGGTGGATTCAAATCCCTTTGAGGGAAACATTGGGTGGTTTACGGTACTATAACTTCCACCAAATCGGAGGCTGTGATAAGAATTGCCCTCGATCCCCCCTAATACCTCAATCCCAGTGATGTCGGCGTTTAAATATTTTTCGATCTTCCAGGAGTAGCGGGAAGACAGGTTCCAGTTCTTCCAGACCGGATAGGACAATCCGAAATAAAAACCAGTGGTTTGGGTATTGTAATATAGATCGTTTTGTTTGGTTGAGTAGATTCCGAAGGAGTTGGTGAAATCCGTATCCAGCCAGTAGGGGATCGTCATGGAAAAATCGTAGCGGTTTTCTCCCTGCTGCTGCTGTTCGGTGGAAAAGGCGATGGTGTTGCCTGAGCCGAAGAGATTTCGCTTGGAAATACTCAAAACGAGCCCGAGTCCACTTTGGCCAGAGTAGTTCAAACTGGCTGAGAAGGTACCTGTTTGGGTTTCTTTAAGCTGGACGTTGTAGTCGATGTACTGTTCTTCGGACTCAACGTTCTGTCTGAATTGAACGCCCATGGAAGGGTCAAAAAATCCTAGCCGATTGATATTTTCCTGACTTTGTCTGAGTTTCAATCCGTTATAAAGTTCATTGTCATGAATTTCCAGCTCTCGTCTAACAACTCTGTCTTGGGTTTCGAAATTGCCCTGGATTTCCACCCGGCCGATATAAATTTTTTCACCGCGGATGATATGATAGGTGACATGAACGATTTTGTTTTGCTCGTCAACTTGGGGTGATGCCCTTACATAAGCGAAGGCGTACCCCTGTTCCAAATAGCTATCATTGATTAAAAACTGATCTTTATTTTGTTTAAAGGGGTTATAAACATCTTTTGTCTGAAGGTTGAGATCTTTGATCATCTTATCTTTATCAAAGATGAGCTGGTTGTTGTCATCCGAGACAATATCGACTTTTCCCGTGAAGTATTGATCACCTTCTGTGATGTTCAGTTTAACTTTGGCGGTGGATATTTCCGTTTGATGAGTCAGAGTGACCTCTGGTTTGTCAATTTTGAGCCTAATAAACCCTTTTTGCATATAGGTTTGGGTTATGATGGCCAGGTCCTGGTTGACCTTGCTTTCCTGAAAGACACCCGAATCGTTGGACCAGGAAAAACAGTCGATCTCGGCGGATTGCATTAGTCTTTCGATATCAAGCGGATAAAAAAACTTTGTGCCTGTAATTTCGATATCGGTCAAGAAGAGCCTGGGTGACTCCTTGATTTCGTAAACCAGTGCAATGGCTGAGGAGTTTAGTTCTTTCAACTGATGACCGACCCTGGTTTTCAGATAACCCTTTTTATGGTACTCCTCTAAAATACTTCTCTTGTCCTGGTTGATCTTGGAAAGGTCGATCATGTTGTTTTGTTTGACAACCAACTTATCGTTCAAGGTTTCACTATCGATGAGGCTGTTTCCGATGATTTCGATACTTTGAAGTCTGGGTTTTTCCTTGAATTCAAAGATTATGGCAACTTTTTCAGGAGCTATTACATCTAATTTTGCTTTGATATCAGCAAAATAACCCATTTCATATAAAGCCTTGATGTCCTCGGTAATCAATACGGGTGAAATCTGGGTTCCAATTTTGCTGTTAATGTTGCTAAAAATCAGTCCCCTTTCGATCAGGTCGACACCCTCGATGCGGATATCGGAGATTTCGCCCCTGATTTTTGCGAATGAGGTTTCCTGGGCAAAAAGTGTTGCGCTTATCAAACAAAGAAAAACCCCCAAAAACAAGATTTTATTGATTTTTTGGGTTTGAAAATGGGTACTTAAACAAAGGATCTTCAACATATAAAAAACTTATAAACGGTTTGTCAGATATCAATTTAAAGAATTACTCAACCGCCACCAGATGGCCCTTGTCGAGTTGAAGCCTGATTTCCATACTGGCCGCGATCTCAGGATTATGAGTCACCAAGATCAAGGTTGCGTTTTGTTCCCGGGCGACATTCTTTAGCACTTTGATGACAATTTTTCCGGTATCCAAATCCAGATTTCCCGTAGGTTCATCAGCCAGAATGGCCTCCGGTGAATTCAGAAGCGCGCGGGCTATGGCGACTCTCTGTTGCTCACCTCCTGATAACTGGCCTGGTTTGTGGTTTTCACGATCCTTCAAGCTGACTTGAGACAAGAGTCTCTTGGCTTTATTTTCGCATTCGGCTTTAGAGAGGCCTTTGATCAAGCCGGGGATCATCACGTTTTCCAGTGCTGAAAAGTCGTTTAAAAGATGGTGTGCCTGAAAAACAAAGCCGACCTTAGTATTTCTCCAATTAGCCAGTTTGTTTCCCTGAAAAGCGAAAATATCTTCCTCTTTGAAAAAGACTTTACCTGAAGTAGGGTGGTCAAGCCCGCCAATGATGTTTAAAAGGGTGCTTTTCCCGCTACCAGAACTGCCGACGATTGAATGAGTCTTGTTCTTAGGGAAATTCATGCTAATACCCTGAAGAATCTTAAGCTCGTTGCCACTACCGTCAAGGAAATTTTTTGTCAGATTTACAACGTTTAAAAAACTACTCATTTCTTATATTTTCGATTGGGTCCAGTTTCGCCGCTTTATGGGATGGTAGAACCGTCACAGAGAAGCAAATCAGAAAGGATACGACAGCGATCAAGAGAACCTGCCAGATTTCGATGTGCATGGGTATCCGGTTTCCGACATAAACGCCAGCCGGGATATCGATGATGTCGAAACTGGCGATGATCCAGCATAAAGTAATGCCCAGCACTTCCCCGATCAGGGTTCCCGCAAAACCGATAATGGAACCCTGGATGATAAAGATGTTGCGGATTGACTGGTTGGTGGCTCCCATGGCCTTTAAAATAGCGATATCCTTTGATTTTTCGATCACAAGCATAATCAGCGAACTGATGATGTTAAATGAAGCGATGAGGATGATCAGGGTTAAAATAATTGCCAGCCCCAATTTTTCGAGATGAAAGACTGCGAAGAGGTTTTTGTTTTGTTCGATCCAACTACTGATAATATAGGGAAAACTGATTTTTTTAACCAGTTTTTTCTTTAAGAGGTCTGCATCTTCACCATTATTGATGCGGATTGCGAGTCCCGATATCCGATTCTCGATTCGGTAGACTTTTTGGGCGACCTCAATATCAATATAGGAGAGTAATTCGTCATACCCCATCAAGCCGGATTCAAAAAAACCCACCACCTTGAATCTCTTGGCTCTGGGCATGTTGCCCATGGGAGTGATCCTTTCTTCCGGTGTGATCATGGTCACATCGTCTTCTATTTCAACTCCCAGGTTTTTAGCCAGTTGAGACCCGATAACAATACCGGTTATCCTGACTTGTTTTGATTCGCCCTTTTCATTGATGACGGTTTCGATGTGTGAGGGAAGCCTCTCCAGGATTTTTTCCGCCTCGATCCGGGATTTTTCGATTTGATCCTCATCATTTGAGTGGTTATCCCGTTTTACGTTAAAAAGCTCTTTTCTTAAAAAACGACCCATTTTGACCAAACCGAGTTCCTTTTTAGGGTCGATTCCTTTGACCAGGGTTCCCATGGGCTTGTTTTTCCCCATGATCAGGGCCTGGCGGTTGATAAAAGGCGCCGTGGCCTCGACCGGGATCACTTCCTTGATCTGTTTTTCCAACCTTTCAGCCTCCAGTGTGTGAATGCCGTCAGCCACAAAGGAATAGACACTTAAATGCCCACTAGCTCCCTGAAGGGCTCCCCTAAGGTCTTTTTCAAATCCGTTCATGACCGAAAGCACGACGATCAAGGTCATAACACCGATGGCGACTCCAATGATGGATATCTTGGTGATGATGGATATCGACCTATCTTTTCTTGGGCTTCGTAAATATCTGGAAACGACGAATGTTTCGAACCCCAAAAGAAATCTCCCAGCTTAATTGTTGTGTGGAAATGTTAAAGAAAACCGCATGCAGTTTAATTTTGATATTTACTATCTTGGGCATCATAGCGTCAAGCCGTTTGCTTAGAAATCGGCTAGGTCTTCTATCATAATTATTCAGGGGCCCTTATTTTATTATATTACTAAATTGGGACTCTGGAAGCTATAAATCACTGAAGCCAAGAGGTCGGGAAAAACCGAGGCGTTTGAGCATGTGAGATTTTTTGGAACGGAGGAATCAGATTAATGAGGGTGCTTCGCGAGGTGGGACGTTTAGTCAGGATCAGCCGGATGCTTTTAATATAAAAGCCTAGCCAGGGTATCAGTTTACCATAGTTGACATATTTCACAAAAACCGGACTTTTTTTTCGCTTTTCATTTTGCTTTGTTCCTTATCCCACAATGGTTTCCATTTCACCAAAAGATCGTTCAAGGCTCTCTTGCGGTTTAGCGATTTATAAATATGCGCCAGAAACATAATAACGTTTAAATCCATTTTATATAACAGCGCTTTTTCAAAAAGCGTAATCGACTTGTCATAATTTTTCATTTTAAGCTCTGCTTTTCCTTGATTGATCAAGCCAAGCCGTTCTTTTTCGCGTCTTTCATCATCGGCTGACTGAACTAATGCGTAATATTCTTTTTCCAATTCGTAGGCTTTGGTATTCTGTTTTATGCGTTTGAGTATTTTTACAAGTAATTTTATGGTTCCAGGTGTTTTTTGGGCCAAAAGAGCAGTTTCCAGTTGTTCGATCGCTGTTTTAAACTGATTTTCAATATAAGCGTGGTTGCCCAGATCAAAAAAGAAATCATGGATATTTGTTAGTTTCTGTTGCGTATCTCCAGATTCGGATTCCAAGATCAAAGCTTCCTTTAAGGGTTCGATGGCTTGTTTATACTGGTTGTCCGCAAAATAAATACCACCTAATCTTTTTAAGGAATTGATATCTTTGTTTTCTTTGCGGATGATTTTTAGATATTTTAAGGCCTCGTTTTTGTTGCCATCCTGATAATGCATCGCCGCCAGTTTTTTATAATCCGATAGCAGATAAAATCCCCCATGTTCTTTTATAAACCATGCCCCTCTAATAAGATGTTCGTAGCTTTTAAATTTATTTTCGGCCTTTAAATAGCAGATACCGAGATTAACATTAACAAAGCGGTTCTTGTGATCGCTTTCAAAACAAAGTTTGAGCTGTTCGATCGCTTCATTCAGGTTGCCGCCATAATACTCTAAGAGGCTCAGCATCATGAAGTAATGGGGAAGTCTGCTTTTATCCAGTTTTAATTGATTAAAACAGAACCTGGACTTTTGAAATTCCTTTTCCTTAAAAAATTTTAGTCCCAGATTAAATATTTCTCTTTCAAACAATTTTTTACTGTCTGAGTCCAATGAGTTGAAGGCAAAATTAAAAAAACTCTCGAGCAGTGTGAAGTAATTTTTCATATCGATCACGAGTTCAGAAATATCCCGTGAATCTTTTGGAGTGCCTTGATTGTTTTCGTTGTTGACGGAAAAGCGCTTAAGGATTTCCTGTTTTTTTTCTTCATCAAAAGAGTCTAAAATCCGATTGATTTTGGATGCCTGATCTTTTTTGGAAAGATATTTTAGGTATTCGGGTAGATGAAAGTTTTTTGAGCGTATATTATTTTCAAATAGTTCCCGGATTTCCAGATCGTAAAGATCGATATTGAGTACAGTGGCCGCATGGTTTAAAATAGCCAGCTCAAAGCTGTTTTGTATATTGAAGGCTGTATAATAAAGA
>JAOUME010000078.1 GCA_029881655.1 Deltaproteobacteria bacterium
TGGTGACAGGATTGGCCCTGAGCTTATCGGGAGAAAGCTGGTCCAGCCCAAACTACCAAGGCAACGCGGGTGGGTTTGAGCTAGAGTATGGGGCCGACAGGATCAAAAGAAGCTTGCGGGTCAGCGCGGGTAGCTACTACAGTCTATACAAGTACGACTATTATCTTGATTACGGCGAGCGGACCAAGGTCAGGACCTATTTTGTCAAGACCAGGATTCCCTTGGGCGAAAACTACAGCCTGACGGGTTCTTTCGAGACCGAAGATCAAATCGAAGAATACCAAATCCTAAAGATGGGGGTCAAACGTGATTTCTAATAACCGATCCTTTACGGGAGTCATTATTTTGGTCTTGATCAGTTGCGCGACTTATTTCATCATGTCGTCCGAGGTTTTGGGCTGGGGATTTCCAGAGGACCAGCCGCGGGACTTAAAGGTCTCCCATTACCGTCATGTGGTTAAAGAGGAAATTGAATGCGTCACCTGCCACGAAGGCGCCCAGCAAAGCGATAAGGCCGGAATTTCGACCAAAGAGAGCTGCTCGGACTGTCACGATGAGGTTAATCCAAAAAACGATTCCCAGATTTGCCTGTTATGCCATAACGTCACCCTTGATGAAATGGATAAAATCAAAAAAGAGCTTAAAAAAGTCATCACCGGACCGGTTCCCTATAAGAGTCTGAAATTCTCCCATAAACTTCATTACGAAAAGGAGATTGGTTGCGAGAACTGTCACAAGGACATCCAAAACCAAAATCGGGACGCTTTTCCCAGAAGGGAATACATGCCCAAGCCCCAGGTCTGCTTTGATTGCCATGAGCAGAAAATCCCCGGTTTTAAGGTCACCGAGCAGTGTACGCAGTGCCATCTTCCAGGCACTTTCGCCAGGGATGTCAAGCCGGATTTTCACCGGGTTAATTGGAAGAAGTATCATGGCGCGGCGTCACCCATGGGACTCAACGAAATCGAGGTACACGGCAAGAGTTGCTATACCTGCCACCCAAAAAACGTCTGTGTGGATTGTCATTCAAACCAGAAGCCGGATGATCACACCCAGTTCTGGCGAACCCGTGGACATGGTTTCGTGGCGGGGAGTGATCGGGAGCGGTGCGTAAATTGCCACAGGCCTTATTTCTGCGTCAGTTGTCACAACGAGACTTCTCCGCGCAGTCACAATTCACTATGGCTTAAAAACCACTGTATCGACTGTCACGATAGTGGAGGGGGGGGGCTCTCCAACAATTGCCAGGTTTGTCACCGGTCTCCGCCTCATCTGGGCAATTGATCAGGTAAATAAACGATGTTCGACTTCAGGATTTATATTCGGTTTAAGCTTTCATAGAGAGGTTTTATGACAAGGTCAAAGAATCCGAAACTTTATGACAACTGGATCAGCATTATCGGATTTTATCTGGTGTTATTCGGGATAACCGGTGAATTGTTCTTTTTTTTCCTGGATTTTTTTACGGGTATCTCGACGGCTTATCTCGGGATCTTGTATCTGCTTCTGCTGGCTCAGGTCCTCTTTGGGTTTTTTGTGGTGGGGCTTGGGATTTACCGGGAGGCAAGAAGAAGAAAATCGGGATTGGAACCGACGACCGCCAGCGAAATCACGATAAAAAATCCGGTCATGGTCCTGGTCGTCAGCACGCTTGTGGTCACGGGGTTTACGGTGGTTATCGGTCTTGGATCATACACGGCCTACCATGTCACGGAGTCCAATGTCTTTTGCGGTCAGACCTGTCACAGCGCGATGAATCCTGAATGGGTCACCTATCACAACTCCGCTCACGCCAGGGTCGACTGCGTGGAATGTCACATCGGTTCAGGAGCGGATTGGTATGTCAAATCGAAACTCTCTGGAATCCGTCAGGTCTTCGCTGTCATGGCCGATACCTTTCCCAGACCGATCCCGACACCGATTCATAACTTAAGACCGGCTAGGGAGACTTGCGAGAACTGTCACTGGAAAAGAAAAAATATCGGCAACAAAGAGATTCTAAAGACCTATTATATGTCAGATGAAAAGAGTTCCACCCATAACATTAGACTGCTGATGATGATCGGCGGGGGAAGGGTCGAAAACGCCCAGAGCTTCGGGATTCATTACCACATGCTGATCGAGACGGACGTGGAGTACATCGCCCGTGACGAAAAAAGGCAGGACATCGCCTTGGTGAGATCCCAAAGGCATGACGGGAGCGTTCTTGAGTTCAAGGATGAGGATAATCCCTTAACCGAGGAGGAGTTAAAGAGGCTCGAAGTCAGGACGATGGACTGTATGGATTGTCATAACCGCGCGGCGCATCGGTTTCCAACGCCCATGGAATCGGTCAATGACGCCATTACCGAGGGTTTGATTTCCAGGGAGTTGCCTTTTATCAAGCTCAAGTCGGTCCAGGCACTTTCGAGGGATTATGTTTCCAAGTCAGAGGCCTTTAACCAAATCGCTTTATTTTTCAGGGATTATTACCAAGAAGAGTTTCCAGTTATTTTTAAGTCAAAAAAGCCGCTCTTGGAGCAGACGGTTGCGGAAATTCAAAAAATCTACGAACAGACGGTTTTTCCCGAGATGAAAACGAGCTGGAAATCCTATCCCGATAATATCGGGCATAAAAATTGGTCAGGCTGTTTCCGTTGTCATAATGATCGGCTCAAAAACACACGGGGCGAAAGCATTTTCACCGCTTGTAACAAGTGTCACCTGATTTTGTCTCAGGGTAAGGATCTAAATAACGTCAAGGTCGATTTTATCAAGGGGATCAAGTTTATTCACCCCAATGAGGAAGAGATGACAGAGGAGTTCTTAAAATGTACGGACTGCCATCTGGAGATCACCGATATTTACGAATAGGGAAGCCGCCATTTGGGATGGACGAAACGGTTTCGGCTTAACAACATAAAACCAGGGATAAGCATGACTTTAAAGGAATCGAGGGGGTATAATGGCAGGTTTTTTGGGATAGGCCTAATGACCTTTTACGGCTTTTTCTGGCTGACGCTTTTAGGCGCGATCTTAAATTCGGGGTGCGATTCTCAAGAGAGCAGTCCCGACAGCATCGAAGCGGTTCACGCTCAAAGACAGACGGACTTAAATGGCGCGGAGTTGTATGAACTTTATTGTTCGGCCTGCCATAACGATCTAATGACCACCAATGTTCCCAACAGAACAGCGGACGGGATCTTCCAGGCGATCCTTCAGAATTTGGGGAATGATCAACAAGGATACATGGGCAGTCTGATGGGGATACTTGAAACCCAGGATATTCCTGGAGCCAAGATCGAGCTGATTGCGGAAGCCTTGGCGAAAACGCTGGATGGAACTGAAGGCGGAAAAGCTCTTTACAGGGATTATTGCCGGGGCTGTCATGGGGAACTCGATAAGGGCGAACTCGCCAAAAGAAACAAGGCTGCCATTTATTATGGAATTATGAGTCAAAGCCAAATGGGTTTTTTAAGTCTTTTGCCTGACTCGGCCCTGGCAAAGATCGAAGCGGAATTAACTCAAGCGGTCTATCCCGAAGTGGATATGAGTGACGGGGAGGCGGTTTATGGTTATTATTGCGCTGGCTGTCATATGCCTTTAGAGCGGACAACCAAGGCCAAAAGACCCCTTGAGGCGATCATTTACGCGACTTCCTTTAACCCTGAAATGAATTTCATCTCGGATCTTTCCGCTGAGGCTTTTGGGTTGGTCGCGGGTCTTCTTGAGTCTCAGGCGCTTGATCTGACTCTCAGCGATGGGGCGGCGCTTTATGATAATCTTTGCGCCGGATGCCACCGATCCCGGCTGATCTCAAACAAGGCCAAACGCTCGACCGAGGGAATGGTTTACGCCAACGACCAGTTCCTCGAGATGGGTTTTTTAAGCGCGCTTTCAACCGCACAACTGGAGGCGATCGAGATAACGCTGGCTGGTATCGATTTTACCTATGACGCTTCGGCGGACGGTCCGGCCTTGTATGATGAGCATTGCGCAGGTTGTCATTTCGAACTGGATGTAAGCGATAAGCCTCAGAGAAACGCTTCCAGCATCGTGGTCGCGGGGCGGGTGAATCCCGAAATGAGCTTTAGTACAGGGACACCGGCCACGGTCTTGAGCCTTATCGAAACCGCTCTGGCGGATAGCCCGCTTCCGGTCATTTCGGACAGTGATGGGCCTGGTCTTTACGGGGCTTATTGTTCTGGATGCCACGGGGATTTAGCCTCAAACGATATTGTTGACAAGACAGAAGCCGGTATTATTCAGAAAATAGGCTCGGTTTCCTCGATGGGTTTTTTAGCTCCTGTTTTTCAGACGGCATCGGCAACGACCATTTCCTTATCAGCGGCGCTTTCGAGTCCGTAAGAGGTCCTCAGACCCATAGTTTTTTAAGTTCGTAGGATTTTTTTTCGACCTTTTGGACTTCGAAATAGACCCTTCCCAGAAGCCGGTTCTTTTTTGTCCTGACCTCGATGCGCCATTCGCCGTTGGCGATGTATTTCTTTTTGGTATGGCCGCGAAATCCCCGTTCACGGCCTCCTTCGATTTCAAAACCGATAACGTCATAGGTTACCCACTGCTTTTTCTCAACCACATAGCGTTGCCAGTGATGAACGATTTCCTCTTTGAGTTCATTGGGAGCGAAAATCGCCGTAAATCCGATGATCTGATCGCCTTCTGCAAAATGAAAGACGGGATCGCTCTGGGACCAGAAGTGATACCAGGGCATTGTCTCGTATTCGAGCGCGAATTTGTTGCCCTGCTTTTCGATGCTGTGATAAACTCCGCCCATCTTCAAGGATAAGGGAACCGGCGGAATCAGGTTTAAGGCATAGAGCCAGTTGATCATAAAAAAGATTGTTAAGACCAGGGCGATATTGAGGTAGACCTGTTTTACGGATAAAAAGACTCCTTTGAAATAAAAAAGGGCGATCATCGACCCAACGATGCTGACGCTGATCACGCCGGCAACGACAAAGGTATAGATGGACGTGGATTTGGCGATTACAGGAACAAAAAAAGTGAAATAGGCGAAATTGACCAAGAACAGGAGGCCAAACTGAAAATAGATATTTTTCAACCGATTGTTTAAAAACTCGATGGCCACCAGAAAAAAAGCCAGAATGCCGACGAATAAAATATTTTTTGAAAGCGAAGCGCTTTGGAAATAGTAAATAACAAAGGCACTGAAAAGGCTTCCGATGATAAAATGAATGCCGATCGGGTAATAATCCTTGTATTGGAGCAGCTTGCCCTTTTTAATGACATCCCTGTCGATAAAATTGGTGATTAGGATCAATCCGTAAAGGACGATAAGGTAAATCAAAAGCCGGATGTTGTCGATGACTCGGTCGATTCTGGATAACGTCAGGCTATCCCAGGAAAATCCAACGATAAAGGCGATCAGGGGGAAATACTTGCGGTATTTTTCCATAATGGAAAATAAATCCCGGATCAGTTTGTTTTCCGCCTTAAGCTTTTCTAATGTATCTTGAATGTTCATCGGGGATAGCAGGATTGGAAATTTACTCGAACTTGTAAAGAATCATAACCTTTTTTAATTAAAGACAAAACCCAAAAATTAAATAATGTTAAAATAACAATCTGTTAATGAAGAGGTGTGCTTTATATAGAATGATCATGTCTGGATGTTAATTAGATACCTCGGAAACAGAAGGCCATCAATTCAGTTCCAGCGGTAAAAATATTTACTTAAATTAAGTGAGAATCGTCATCAACGGAGGATTGCAGGTTAAAAACAATAAAAACAAAACAATAAGCCCTAAAAAAGAAACCACGTAAACAAGGCGCGCTGACAAATCAGGGTTTTTTTTAATTTATTTTTAGAGTGATGTGAAATTTTGCTTTTTCTTTGCATTGACTTAGGGTATTACTTTTTTAAGGATATTTTCATTTAGCGTTCTAAAATCAAATCGACTCACCAAAATAAGTTTAATTAATTAAGCTTGCATAGCCCTTACAAATAAAAAAGAAGGAGTTTTATGAAAACGACGATCATCTTGTTTACTCTTTTGCTGGCGTTTTATACTCCGAGTATTTTCGCTGAAGCGGACTGTATGGGAAACGCCTGTATGCCCCAGGAAGCACAGGAATCCTGTATAGAAAACCGGAGTTTTGGCTGTATCGACTGGACCAACGGCGTGGTTTACTCGACAGGGATGGGAGTTCCCAGTACAAAGGCCAATGGGTCAGCCCAGAAAAGATTTTCCGCTATTACAGCCGCTGAAGTCGTAGCCAAGCGGAATCTCTTACAGATGATTGAGGAAACGAACATCACCTCAACGACAACGGTGAAGATGGGGATGCTTGAAAATGACGAGATCAATACCCAGATCACCGGCAAGATCAAGCAGGTAGAGAAGATAGACCAAAAAGTTCTCAGCGATGGATCGGTCGTGGTGACGATGAAGATGTATCTAAGGGATATTATGTCGGTCCTTTATAATCACGAACAGGCGCTAAGCAGTAGTCCCGACAAGTCGGCGCCAGCGACACAGACTGACACTGAGCCTGCCAAGATCAAAGCCGAGGCCACTCCAGCGGAAAAACAGGAGAATTCGATTTACGGGGGAGATCCCGAGACGATCTATACAGGGTTGATAATCGATGCCAGAGGTACGGGGGTCAAACCTGTGATGTCTCCCAAGGTTTATGACTCAAAAGACATTGAGGTGTACGGTTCGGCGCAGGTGGCGCGGGACTTTGCCCTTAAACAGGGTATAGCCGGCTACCAGAAGGGGCTGGACAAGGCCAAGGCTAACCCCAGGGTTAAGGGTCGTCCTTTAATCATAAAGGCGAGCCTCAAGCCAGGCAATAAATCATCCGACCTGATTATCCAATCTAAAGACGCTGACCTGCTTAGACAGGTCGAAAAAACCCAAAGCTTCTTAAGGGAAGCGAGAGTTCTCATCTTAATCGGCTAAACTCACTATTTTAGAAAATAAAGTAAAGGAGCGATATGATTCATTTAAAGGCTTTAAGAACAAAAGGCACCGTTTGGGCTGCCGGGGCGCTGATGCTTTTTGCGCTGGTTTCCTGCGGGGGAGCCTCCAGCTCATCGAGAGCGAAACAAGGTCAGATGGACACACCGAAATATCATACCGGCATGGGTGATGAAGCCCTGGATAAGGGGAACTATGAGGATGCCTACCGGGCTTATAAGAGCGCAGTGGGATTGGATGGGAATTATTCTCAAGCATTGAGTGGACTTGCGGTTTCAAACGCCTACCGCGCCGCTTCGCCAAACGTCAGCCCCAAGACCAAGGGTGAAGTCTTGGTCCTGGCCGAGGAGTTGATCGAAAAGGCGATCGACAAGGCCGAGTCAAAAGAATCCAAAGCCCGGGCGCATAATTTCGCCATCAGGGTCTATTATGTTTTACAACTGCCTTCTGATCAATGGTATGAAACGGCTCAAAAGCATTTCAAAGAGACCCTTGATCTGGCTCCGAACAATCCGGAGTCCTATTATTTTATGGCCATGGCCGAGTCCACCAAGTTGAATTACGATCAGGCATCAAGCCATCTCAAAAAGGTGCTCGGTATTCAGGGAAAATACGAGGCCGAAGCCAACAAGGAGCTAGAACGTATCCAACAAGTCCAGAGAGCTTTACCTGGCAGTCAGTTTGGTGATAAGATCGCCAATGAGAAGGAAATATCCAGAGCCGATGTCGCCGCTTTATTTATGGCCGAGTTGAGACTGGACAAGCTTTATGAGAACCGTACGAAAGACATGGCTTCATCCTTCTCTGCCCCCGATTCGCAGGAAAAAATGCAACTCGATCCAGTTCAGCAGTATCCCGATGCGGTCGATATCAGCGGCCATCCAATGCAGAAGACGATTTTGGACGTGATTAGGTTGGGGATCAAGGGACTTGAGCCGGACGCTGCGCACAAGTTTCATCCCGATCAGAAGCTTACCCGTTCCGAGTTCGCCCTCATGGTGCAGGACATCATGGTTAAGGTGATCAAGGATGATAGTCTCGAGACAAAATTTATCGGACAGGACAGCGTTTTTCCCGATGTGAGGGGAGACGAATGGTTTTATAATGCTTCCAGGGTCGTGGTCAGCCGAGGTCTTTTAACCGTCAGCGACAAGGTTACCGGTGCTTTTAATCCGACCGGTCCGGTTAGTGGAGCGGACGCACTTTTGACCATCCGTAACCTCAAGGAGATACTTAAATCTTATTTGAGGTAGCTAAAGTTGAAACAATAAAGCCCGTTTCGGAAACCATGATACCTCAATCTCATCCGAATCGGGCTTTATTGTAACTTTTAGCCCCGTCGGGTTTAGGTTTTCTGTCTTAAGCCCTTCTCGATCCATTTCCCTTCTTTTTTAATCAGCGTAACCAAGGCATCGACCGCTTCGTTTTCCATAAGTCCCCTCTTGACTCTCTCTTGTCCCAGATAGAGATCGATTCTCCCTGATCCGCTACCCACATATCCGAAATCGGCATCGGCCATTTCTCCCGGGCCGTTGACGACGCAACCCATGATGCCGATCTTAACTCCTTTGAGATGAGCGGTGGCGTCCTTGATTTTCTCGGTGGCTTTCTCAATGTCAAAAAGCGTTCTCCCACAGGAGGGGCAGGCGATGAAATCTGCGGTTATGATGCGGCTGCGGGTTGCTTGAAGCAGAAGGAGCAAGTTCTCTAAGCGAACAGGGCTTATATCGGAATGAATCAGAAGAAAATCGATTAGTCCCTCGCTCAAGGCTCCGGCAAGGGAAGCGTCCAGGCCAAGGTCCTCATCGTTTAAACCCTCCGGGTAAAAAACCCCAACCGGAGGCGAGGTTTTTCCATCAAGTTCGTGGTACCACTGACGTAGTCTCAGCATGGGGTCGCGGGTCTTAAAAAGAATGGCCGGATAAAGAGCAAAGACCTGACTGAAGTCCTTTATAGCCGTCTCGTCACTAACGACCAAAAGCGGTCTTGTCTGATCATAGATGAGGATGTTTCCGTTTTTGATTAGATATTTAAAGTCGCAAGCATACTCGGTCTCGACAAAAGGCGGTGAGCGGTCTTCGCAAGTGGCTATTTTAAGGGCTCCCGCGTCACCGAGTATCAGGTTCCCCGTCTCAAGTCGGCTGTTTTTTACTCGCTGGTGACTCAGCGGTCTTTCAAAATAACCGGGAACTTTGACTTGTTTTTTAGCGGAAAGATTGAGTTGGCCCAAAAGTTTTTTCGCGAAATCGATTTCTTTATAGCTGGCTTCGGTTAAGGAAACGCGAATGGTATCGCCGATACCGTCTAAAAGCAAGGTGGCGATACCGCTAAGACTTTTAACGCGGCCGATTTGACCCTGACCCGCTTCGGTCACTCCCAGATGAAGGGCGGGGGCGGGCCCGTTTTGATAGGATTGCGCTAAAAGCCGATAGGCTTTTTGGACAATTAAAGGGTTGGACGATTTTAGGGAGACGACCAGGGAGAAGAATCCCTCTTCCTCAAAGAGCTGAATCATCTCAAGAGCCGAGTTCACCATACCGAGGGGTGTGTCACCGTAACGCTCCATCATGCGTGTCGAGAGGGAACCTTGATTGACGCCGATTCGCAAAGCCCGCTGGTGTTTTTTCAGCTTTTTGGCCAGAAGGATGACTGCTTGTTTGAGTTCCTGGTGACCTTGATCGTAAAGCTCTGGATGGATGGATTCTCTGGTATTTTTTGGGCGGTCGGTATAGTTTCCGGGGTTGATGCGGATCTTTTCGAAAAACTCGCAAGCCTCCAGGGCTAGCCGGGGCGAAAAATGAATATCCGCGCATAATGGGATATTCAGCCCTTCCTCGACCATCCATTTTCTAAGCTTGGGTAAAAAATCGAGTTCGCTACTCGATAAAAGAGCGATGCGGATCAACCCGCAGCCGGACTCAGCGAGTTTTTTGATCTCTTTAAGGGCGTTAATTTCCTGATTGATCGGGGTCGAAAGCATTGACTGGATCAGGAGCGGGTGGTTTCCGCCTATGAGAAGTCCGCCGATGGCAACCTCTCTGGTTTTGAGTCTTTGATAGCCTAAACGATACCTTAAGGCTGGATCGATCGTATCCTCTGCCATCATTTCGCCGAAAGATTGGGGAATTGTCCGGGATAGAATTATTGAAAAAGTGTTGGTTTGTGATGAGAAAAAAAACAGATGAAGACTCGGATTTAAGCGGTGAGCCAAAAGTTAATTTTCCAGGTTTGTTTTAAGGCATCCCTGGCAGGTCTTTTACCGCCAGCAGAAAACCGATTAATCGTTTTCTTCTTCTTCGTCGTCGTTAGCGCTCGCTAAGTCCATAAAGTCATCATCGGTTTTTTCTTCGATGAAAATATCCGGTTGAATCTGGTTTTGCATGAGTTCGTAATGCGCGATGGTGGTTGGTTTTCTTCCCTTTAATCGGCTATCGAAAATCGGCTTGCCGTCATCGATGTCTTTCGCTCGGGCGATGATCACTTTAATTTTGTCGAACTGTTTGAGGGGTATATCATCCCTGTATTCTTCCACCAGATCCAAAAAGTCCATGTTCCTCCTTAGGGTTATTTAAATTGTTTATTAATATTGCGAAAGCATTTCTTTTGCTCTTTGAGTGTAGTTGCTGCTCGGGAAATCGGCGATCAGGTTCTCGAGCGTTTTTTTCGCGCTTGGCTTGTCGTTGATGGAATGATATGTTTCGGCTAACTCCATCAAAATCACATCGTACATGTTTTCGGTTTTGGCGGCGTTTAAAACCTCTATGGCCTGATCAGGCTTTTTTTGATCCTTTAAAACATTGGCCAGGTAAATACTCGCGATCACATAAAAGCTGCTGTTTCTGTCAAGATTTGAAAGAATTTTTTGATAACTTGTAGCGGCTAGGTCGAGTTCGCTCTGATGAAAATAAATCTTGGCCTCATGAAATAAAGCAATGTTTGCCTGTTTGCTTCCTCTGTTTTCGGCTACAAAAGATTTGATGGCTTTAAGGGCCGCCTGATCTCTTTCGGCTGGAACCAGTTTTTGGTCAAAGATGATTTTCTCGACTTGGTAGAGTTGATTGTTTCGGCTGTCTTCTTGATATTCAAGGTACTTATAGGCTAAAAACCAGATTATGAAGGCCAGGACGAAAATGACCCCGATCGTGATCAGGAGCTTTTTTTTTCTGTAGGCGAAATCGATCGAATGAAAAAGAAAATCATCCAGATTTTCGGTTTCGATCTGACTGTTTGTCGTAGGTGAGTTTTCTGTGGCCATTATTTGCGGCTTTTATTTGATGTTGAGACAGGTATCGGATTTGTTTAGAGTGGTGATGGTCAGATACTCTTTAAGTTAATGTTAATCTGAATTTTAAGTGATCAAGTCCATTAAGGTCAAGGTCTAAATGAAATACTAGCTTAATTTGCTAATTATCGCATTGATTAAATCTTTTTTGATCGGTTTTTCAATCTTTTCGTTCAGTTCGGCCTCCTTGAATTTTTTTGCGCTTATTTCCTGATTTTTCCCGGTCATCGCTAGAATCGGTACGGGGTGGATTCCAAAGTCCTTTTCGTAACCTCTGATTTTTTTTGTGGTTTCAAAACCATCCATCCCCGGCATAAAAAGATCCACCAATAACAAGTCAAAGCCCAGCATCTTATTCTTGAATTTTTTAAGATTCGCCCGAATAAGGTCAAGCGCTTCAAGCCCACTATAGGCGCATGTGACCTTAAAACCCAATTGGGAGAGGATCGTTGAGGAAAGTTTGATGTTAAGGTGGTTGTCATCGATGATAAAGATATGCTTGTAATCCTGTTTGTCTCCTGTGGGTTTGTCCGGTTCCTTGATGTACAAGGGGAAAAGGATCTTAAAACTGGTTCCTTTTTCCAATTCGCTGGTAACGGTGATGGTTCCGTTGTGTCTCTCGACGAGTTCCTTGGTGATGGAAAGTCCAAGCCCGGAACCTTTTTCGCCTTCAGTGCCGTGACGGCTGGTTAGGGAAAAGCGGTCAAAAAGATTCGCGATTTGTTTGGCTGGAATACCGACACCGTTGTCGGAGACGGTGATGTTGACCGTCTTGTTTTTCTGCGATTCGATGATCAATTCCACCTTCCCTTTTTTATGGGTGAACTTGATCGCGTTTGAAAGCAGGTTATTAAAAATCCGGGTCAGATCGTTGTTGTTGCAGGATACGGACGGTTTTTCTTTGCCAATCAGTTTGTAATTGATCTGAATGCCCTTGGGATTGGCCATATGTTTGATTGTTTGAACCGAAGACAGGGCGATCTCGACGAGGGA
>JAOUME010000237.1 GCA_029881655.1 Deltaproteobacteria bacterium
GGCGGAAGCAAACGAGTTTAAGATATTGGATTCCCAGAATCCGGCGACGCCATCGGAGCAGGGCTTCATCTCAAAAATGACGGCTTCTCTTGGGCTGATGCCGACTTACGAACCGGCTATCATGCCAGCGTCCACGATCTGGGTACTAAACCCCTCGACTTTGGGAATTTATGAGCTGAATGGCAGTAGGCGAAGGGAAGCGAAGGATGATCTCGATCTCAGCGCGCAGACGGATAAAACCTACTACGAAGCGGATAATGTGGTGGAAGACCCCGACCGCTTTGTCGTTGCCGAAAATGTCCATGAACTTGAGGCCTACACCCCTTAAAAGGTAAAGCATGAAAAGTGTAAAAGAACAACAGGAACTCCGCCTGAAATGGCTGGATGAGAACAAAAAGAAGGGAGCGGCTCCTCCCCCGCCTCAAGACAAAACTCCGTGGAATAGAAAGCCTGTGGCAAATCCAGGATCAAGCAAAGACGATTTTGAAAAAGACCGTCTTGCTTTAAAAGGATTGGATCTTCCAGGGAAGCTGAAAGGGCGAAGAGAGCTTTTGGCAAAATACGCGGTCCAGATCCAAAACTGGATCGAGTCCGGCAGTAAGGAGAGTTTTCCGCCTTTCGCATACGGGGTGCAGTGGCAGTTTGATCTTAACGAGTTCGATCTGTATTTTGATTGGATCGAAATCGCCCTTCAGAGGGAAACAGTCCCTTTGCACAGTTCCAAAAAGACCAGTTTTTTACCCTGTATGGTTTATGACATTCTGGAGTGGGCCGAGGAAAATCACTCTCAACATAAAAGCTCGGAACCTTACCTGAAAAGGATGATCAGGCTCGTCGAGAAGTTCGGAGGCTGGAAGGCGACCGCCAAAAAGCAGGAGTCCCAGGCCTACTATCTGGCGTTTCATGATCTGGATCGTCAAGGTGATGTGGCTGAAACCCTGGACTTTGGGATAAACGCCCTTGTCATTCACAAGGCCGCGATCAAGACCCGTATTAAAGATATCTTTAAGGAACATTTTACCAAGGATGAGGCGAAATCCTTCATTGTCCTGCTTGATGGGGCCATCGAAAGGAGCGATGGGAAAGTTCTGCAAGAGGCGTTAAAGGATTTCCTGAAACGGAAAAAATAAAACTCCCTGCCCGGTCCACCGCAAGGATTCACTCATGAGACGCTTGATTGTTGTCGCTCGTGTTGGATGCTTCTGGTGGTCGGGCCTCGAACAAAGGAAAGCATGTCTGACAATAAAGAAAAACCCCAAGCGGCCAGACCCATATCCGAGAGAGGTGAGATCAATGACCAAGCCCTGGAGAGGAGACGATCCGCCATAAAAAACGCCTCGGGTCCGGATTTAAAGCTAAAGCTTGAGCAGAAAAAGAAAAAGGCCCAAATGGAAAAAATCGGGACCAAACCCAAGCCCAAAAATAAATAATGGCACACACCAGACCGGGGGCAAGCACAGCGACGATCACCACCCCCTCGGGTTGGCCGGATCTGGTCGCGCAAGGATTGGTCGATTTTAAGCTGATCCCCGACAAGATCCCAGCGGTAAGAATCGAAGCGGCCCTGCAGGTTGCTTCCGAAAGAGTTTTGTCCTGGTTCGCGGCCAGGGATGTGAGTTTAAATCCGCTTACCACAGGAGAGGAACTCAGTTTTGAATCCGCCTGTTGGTGGCAGGCTCTGGCCAATCTGGCACCCGAGTTTCCCTCGCAATTTGATTCGGGGTCCGTCGACATGATTCAGATAAAATCCCAGGTCGATTTCTATACCAGAAACGCCAAAAAAAGCGGCCGCGAAATACAGGGCTACGGCGGACCAGGCATCTTTAAGGCAAGAGCGGTATGAGGCGCAGGATCGATGATCTTTTGGATTATCTGGAGACGCAAGGTCAAATCAAGCCCAACGAGTACAAGGTTCATTTTGGGGGAGAGGATAAACAGACCCGCATGAAAAACGAAGGGACTGACTTGATCGTCTCAAGCAGTCTGACGGACTGGACGGTTGTATTTGAGAACATCAGCAGTCAGCTCTATGAATTTATCAGCACGCTGATTATTTTCTGGGCGGCAGATAATCTTATCGAGAGCCAAAGCGAGAAAATTTCGCCAACGAGTCTTGATCCCATCGACGATGAACGGGACGACTTTGAAGTCACGTTGACTTTGTTTGAGGAACAAAGAGCGACAGAGGATGTTAACGGAGCTTACGAATTCCAGGGGAAAAAATACAGTTTAACGAACACCCAGCCAACAGATGGAATCGATTGATGCTGACTATTGAGGGAGAAAAAGCCCTGGACGAGTTGATTGCCGACATGAGGGAGTTCGTCCCCAAGGAAGAATGGCCGAGAATCTATCGTTTATTACTTAAAAGAATAGCGATTATGAACCGGATCAGGATAAACGCTCAAAGGAATCTGGATCGATCCAAATTCGCGCCAAGAAAGGATAAGGACAATAAGAAAAAACTTCTAAAAAGGATTATAGCGGAAAAAGGCAAGAAAGGCAGAGGTCAGGTTTTCTACAAAACCCACAGTGAAGGCGGTGAAGTGATCGCTCCAAACTGGGTAGCGGTCAAACACCATACAGGGGACGTCAGTCTTTGGAAAAAAGATGAGCAAAGGGAGCATACTTAGGCGTGCCAGAAAAGATAAAGCCAAAACGAGGGCAAAGCGCCAAAGAAGATCCAGAAGTTTGTCCGAGGACGCGGACAGATATGGGATAAAAAAACCAGGCAAACCCTGTAGCTCGCGCCAGGCAAGAGCCTTAATGGACGAAGTGGGATTTCAAAGAGGGGAAAAGACTTTGGTGATCCGAAGCGCCAATGGAAGCGTAAGAAGGATCCCCGTTAACATAAGAAACCTGCAGCTTATTTTTTCGGCTGATCACGCAAGCGCATTGATTCGGCGTTACAGGGAAAACAGAGTTGAGAGTTTTCTAAAGACTGAAATAGCTAAGAGAGATGTTTTGGGCCTTGGGAGTAAGGAAATCGAGTTGGCTCTTGAGGAATTCCGTTTTTTAATCGCTAAGTTTGCTCGTTTGAATTTTAAAGGGACACTTAAAGAGGCAGAAAACTATAAAGCCAAGATGAAGCAGTATTATGGGTGGAATTAGAAAAATAATCCTTCATTGCTCTGACAGCCCGTTCGGCACGGCAGATTTAATCCGCCAATGGCATATGAAGCGTGGTTGGCGAGACATCGGCTATCAATATGTCATCA
>JAOUME010000079.1 GCA_029881655.1 Deltaproteobacteria bacterium
TGGCGAGCATGTTCGCGTCACTGACGACGATCTTCATTTTATTGATCATCAATTGGGTTTCAGCCAAGATTATCCTGTCACGTTTTGTTTTCGACGAAAGCAAAGAATACGCGATCAATACGCTTAAAAAATACATCATCTATTTCGCTATTTTCATCACCTTTCTAAACGGGATCGGGCTTGATCTTTCAAAGATCACCATTTTAGTATCAGCGCTTTCTGTCGGGATGGGATTTGGACTGACGACTGTCGTCTCCAATTTTATTTCCGGTATTTTATTGTTGCTTGAAGGAACGATCACCGTCGGCGACCGTCTTCAGCTTGAAAGCGAGGAAATCGTTACGGTGATCAATATCGGTTTAAGAAAGAGTTTGCTTAAGACCCTGGATAATATCGACGTTTTAATGCCAAATACGGAACTGGTCAGTAAAAGAGTGACGAATCTGACCTATAAGAAAAACTTTATCAACCGTCACCGTTTGACTTTTAAGGTTTCAAACCATGTCGATATACAAAAACTTGAAAAAATAGCGGTTGCTTCCATCATCAAGACACTGGGAGGAAACGATAAAGTCTATGCCAAAACCCCCGAGCTTCAGTTCACGGAAATCAACAGCGAACATTATGCCTGCGTACTTCTTTTTTATGTGGATTATCTCAACAATTTCATACCGGATTCCAAGTTTTATAAAAATCTGCTTTATGATTTTATTGATAACGACATCAGGTTCTTCGAAGACCCACCCCTCAATGAAGTTTTGGCGGAATTCTCAAGAGACCTTCGTTCGGGCCGGATTAAACTAGGTTAGTTTCACGAGCGGTATCTTTCGGATTCCCTACAAACCCACCAAAATTTCCATAATTCAATTTAACATTCTGATCGGATGTGATAAAATCCAGTAAATACATTTTGGCCTGCTTGGATTGACATAAAAACCTCAAACCGGTTTTTGAAAAAGAAATTAATGTCGAAGCGCTTTGTTTTTTAATCTCGAAAAAGACTTAGATGAGATGGAATTTGCCAAAACACGAAATCCACGATTCCTGCGGTCTGATTGCCGGACTGAGTTTAAAAAGACGCAGTCTGTATGAAATATGTAAA
Source organism: Deltaproteobacteria bacterium (assembly GCA_029881655.1). GTDB lineage: Bacteria > SAR324 > SAR324 > XYD2-FULL-50-16 > XYD2-FULL-50-16 > JAOUME01. The sequence continues at coordinate 1,103 of JAOUME010000079.1, forward strand.
AAAGTAAATAAAATCAAACATCGAGGGGGCGATGGTTTCGGGGTTTTGTTTAAAATCGAAAAGGAGGTGATAAAAAAGGAATCCAGTCAGGCCTCATACGTCAAAAAACTCAACTTGCCCGGCTTTGACCTGAAGACCCCACTGCTACTTATGATCCAGATGCCTATTTATCTGGATATGAAGCTGATTATCGATGGAATCGAAACTGTTTTAAAGCGTTTTGATATCGAACTGCACTACGCGAAAAAAGTATCCAGCCCCACCAATGATGCCGTACAGGTTGTTCACTGGCGTTTTTGCGGGTATGATCTTAGCTTAAACCCTGAAGATTTAGACTTGAGACTTTGCCAGATTCGTCAAGCCCTGAACCAGTTCCAAAAAGCGGGCAACCACCCCCAATCCTTTCAAACGATCAGTATTTCAAAAAACTGGATGGTGCTGTACAAGATCATTGGTGATTTCGATGATTTTATTTACAGCTTCGGCGAAGAAAACCTAAAGGATCTCCATACCAGCCTGTTTTTATCTCACGTGAGATATAGTACCAACACCTTGCCACTGCACCGGTCCGCGCAGCCTTTCGATTTATTGGCGCATAACGGGGAAATCAATAATATCGGCTCGATCAGAAAAGCCATGCGGAGCCATGAAATTCCCTTGTCACCTTCATTAAGCGACTCGGCGGATTTAAACGGACTTATCCGCCACATCACGTCTCACTATGGTTTTGATCTACAGGAGGCTCTGTATCTCGTTTTCCCAAAGCAGTGGTTTCCGGTATCAAAAGATACGAAGGATTTTCACGATAGTTTTCAGGAATACCCCGAGGTACCCTATCGCCTTTATCTGAAGCGTTGCTTTAGACCGTTTCGGGCTGAGGGACCCGCGGCCGTCATCGCGACGGATGGAAACCGGATCATTGGCCGTTTGGACAACATGGGACTGAGACCTCTCTATCTGGTCGAGACAAAAAGTCAAAACGTTTATATCGTCTCGGAACTAGGAGCGGTCGGCAAGATCGAACAGTTCAAACTGGTCCACCAGATCAGGGCCGGTGAGATCATCAGCGCTTCAAGCAACGGTAAACGGATCGAAATCAGCTATGACGCGGATATCGAAAACGGAATAATTAAAAAGATTACCCTGCCAAACTCCATCGTGTTTCAATCAGGATATTTTTACTCCTCCAGATTTGCCGCGAAAGCGCCATTTGACGAGAAAAAACTTGAAGGGATTGCATTTAATGAACTTTACTCCGAAGAACCGGAAAAGAATTTGGGGATCAATCAGGAAAACTATCTTCTGGTCAATGGGTTTTCCAGCCGGGTCAAGGCCCAGTTGGGCCATCTGTTCGGAAAAGGCACAGAAAAAGGAAGCGGCACGGGATGGCGCAACGGTCTTGCCGTTAACTGGAAAAATATCTTCAGATTTTCAGAGATTTTCAAAGCCATGACCGCCCAGGTCACCGCTCCCACCATCAGCGCGGAGCATGAGAAAACAGCCATGGACCAAAGCCTGATTATGGGATTTCAATACGCTCCTCTATTAAGCTCAAACCACCTGAAACAGAAGATCGCGGTGCAGTTAAGCATGCCCATGATCATTGGTTTTGAGGGACTTACCGAGCTTGGCCAGGATTTCTTTTATCATATAGCGAAAAAACTCCAGATCATAACCCTGAAGGAACTGGATCAACTCGTCAGTCAAAAATTGTTTGAACTGAAAAGAATCGATTACACGCTTGTGATCAATCAGCATAAAACCAAGGATCATCAAGGGGTAAGCCTTAAATTGGCTCTGGATCTGATCGTAAAGAAAGCCGCTTCAATAGCCGGGAAAAACGAGTACAGCCTCCTTCTTTTTCATGACGAAAAAGCATTTAAGGAAGAAGGGCGTGTGGCGATCCCTCCTGAGATGATCGTTGGTGCGGTGGATCATTATCTGACTGAAAAACACCTGCGCCATAAAGTGCAGATAATCGTGCAGTCCAGGGAAATCAATTGTCCCCATACTTTTTTTGTGCTGCTTCAACTGGGAGCGGATATATTGATTCCGACTTTGTTATCCAAAGAGGCGCTTAACTTTGCGTTATCTCACGATGGGGATCATCCGGCTGAGACACTTTTGAGGGGGTTTATGGCGATAAAAGAGTCTTTGGCGATCATGTATGGAAGAATCGCGACCAATCATCTGGCCGCGGGCAGGGGAGGGCGAAGAATAACACCGATCGGCCTTGATGGGGCAGTCTCAAGGAAAATGGGGTTGTTGCATGGAATGGGTGAAGGGATCGGTTTTCCTAGAATCCAGAGCGACTTGAGCACGAAGGCGAGGTATGTCTTTGACCAGAAATTGAAATTGAGCGATCCGGTCCAACGGGAGATCGACTCCATGCCGCTGAACATCGCTCTGGCTGAATATCTCCTGCTTGGAGGGATTCAACGGATTGGGAAAAACAAGTACAGCAAATCAAAGGGACAAGTCAAGATCGCGCTGCAGACTCTTTGGGATTGCTTAAAAAACAGACCCGTTGAGCATAAGAATCTGCACCGCGCCTTGTCGGATTTGCAATCTCTGCCCGTCGAACAGGAAGCTCTGATCGAAAGGATTGTAGATGAAATCTTAAAACTTGACCTGGAGCAAACCGAGTCCCTGATCAGTCTTTTATATGAAACCTATGACAACTCGCCTGTTAATTTTCTTGATTCCCTGCTGTTAAGGAAAACGAAAAGCGATCAGACCAGGAATTATCAACAGGTCGGAACCAGCCTGGATAAGCGTCAAATCAACCAGATCATAGGCGCGATCAGTTACGGCGCCAACAGCTATCTCGTTCATGAACTTTACGCCAGGGTCATGGCTCAGCTTGGCGGTCAAAGCAACGGCGGTGAAGGAGGGGTCCCTGAAAGCATACGCTCTCTTTACGTTACATCCAGGCTTTTAAGACAAAAAGCGGGGATCGATGAAATCACCCGGCAATTGCGACAGGAAATCCCAGACTATTTTAAGGGACATTCGGAAAAGGAGATTAAAACCATGGTCGAAAAGCTGATCAACAATACGCCCGCTGACTTCCAACAGTCGCGCTTCGAACAGATCAGCACGGGACGTTTCGGGGTAGATGCCTATGCCTTTTTGGATTGCGAAAAGATCGAAATCAAAATCAGTCAGGGTGCCAAACCGGGCGTGGGTGGAAGTCTTCCCGGAAATAAAGTCCTTGAGAACATCGCCCTGACCCGTGGCGTGAACATAGGTCAGACGCTCAACTCACCCACGGTTCATCACGATATCTATTCGATCGAGGATCTCAGGCAATTGATCACTTCCGCAAAAACGCTCAATCCGAAGATAAAGGTTAGCGTCAAACTCGCAGCCATGAGCGACTTGGATATAGTCTCGGTCGGGGTGGTCAAGGCTGGCGCGGATTATATCTGGGTAGACGGTTTTGAGGGAGGTACCGGCTCGGCCAAGGATACCCACAAGGAACACTGTGGTTTGCCTACAGCACCCATCATCAACCAAATTCATAAATCACTGATCAATCATGGTATCAGGGGATATTATCGCCATAAAAAAAACAGCGAGGCGGTATCCAGAAGCTATGACCACCATCTGCCTGATGAGCTTAAAAATCAGTTCGAGTGGTTTGGCCCCAGAATTATTGCGGCAGGGGGAGTGAGATATCCCGATGACGGGATTAAGCTGATTTTGGCGGGCGCGGAGTATATAGGTTATGGAGACGCCGCCCAGGTCGCGGTCGGCTGTATCCGCTGTCAGAAATGCCCCAGCGGTGATTGTCCCTCATTTATTACGACCAACAAGCAGGAAAGGCTCATTCGCTTTAGATCGGATATCAACGGAGAGTCACTAAGGCGTTTTGTCTTGATGTTTGATATCGGTTTAAGAAAAAGAGCTGTCCAGTTGATGCCCGACATAAAACACATAGAGGAATTAACAGGCAGAAGCGATCTCTTGGTTCAAAATGAGAACGCACTACTGAGGGTCGATTCGGATTTTTTTATACCAACGACTTTTGAAGCTTCTTCCCGGAAAGCCCCCATCGATTCTTTCAAAGACACCAAAGCGGTTATTGCAAGACCGGTTAATAAAACGATTGAGGCCCAATTTCAAAAATGGGAACAGAAGATTCTTAGAGCCTTGACGCGTAAAGGTGAACCTGAGAACTCACCAGCGGGTTCTTTTCAAAGTCAAACGGGTCTTAAGCTTTCAAGGGAGTTGTCAAGTAAGCGAATTGAGATCACGGCCTCCAATGAGGATAGGTTGATCGGTTTGAACATCATTCGGGATTTTATCCGGTTAAGAAATCATGTTTGGATGATGACAAAACAAAATATCCTGTTGAAAATCGTTGTCAAGGGTGCTGTGGGAAGCGGATTTGGAATGTTTGGAGTCGCGGGTATTGAGTTGACTTTAGTGGGAATGGGAGGAGATTATCTGGCGGGTTCGGTTAATGGCGCTAAAATATTTGTTCTGCCCGCGATTGACCGTCATCAACTGCCGGTTTTGGGGACGGGTGGAGCCGGTAACGCTGTCGCCTACTCCATGAGAAAAGGAGAGTTGCACCTTTGCAATCTACCGGGTACAAGGTTTGCTATCCGTTTTTCAGGGGGTAGCGTCTTTATCTGGGGATCGCCGCAGGATGTGTTGAGGTCCTTTGAAAATCAAGAGGTTAAATCGCAGTTTTTCGCAGAATACATGACCAAGGGAAGTATCGTCTGCTGTAGCGACCCAGGCTATAACCTACTAAGAGCCACAACTGGACAAGAAACCGAACTCATTTTAAGAAAGCCGGATAATTTAACTAAAAAGCAATATATCCATTCCATTCATAGAAGAATTCCGGATTCTTTCGAAATCCAATCTATCGGCGAAAAACATGAGAACTTGATTAAAAAGGGACATGAGGACTATTTGAAAAAAGCCCGGGAACATCAAATCGATTTCGCTGTCAGTCCAATAAGGAAAAACGAGAACCTTTACGACAGCTTTATTCTTATCCGCGAAAAAAAACTTTCCTTGCCCAATTCAAAATAGGAACTTTAAAATAAAGCAATCGGTAATGAGAGCAATAAATCAATTTAAGTTATTATTTGTGATTTACGCTTGGTTTTTTTTTGGTGTCTTGGTAAGATGCTCTTTAACTTATAAGCATGATTTTCAGGCTTTACCCCTATCCCGATAATTAATAAAAAATATTTAACCACTATGAATCTTAACAAAGATATTAAGGTGTTGGTCGTTGACGATTCAGTCGGTATCCGTTTGGCGGCGAAAAAGATCATGGTGAATTTAGGGTTTAATAATACCGTTGTTGCCGAAGACGGGGATGTGGCGCTGGAGATGCTGTTGAAAGAACCCTACGATCTGGTGATCGCCGACTGGAATATGCCGAGAATGTCGGGCCTTGAATTGCTCGTCGAGATGAGAAAAAACGAAAAAATCAAGGACACGCCGTTTTTGCTGGCAACCGGAGATGAAGAACAGGAAACGCTGGTTAAAGCGATTAAGGCCGGCGCGAATTATTATATGAAGAAACCTTATGATGCCAAAATTTTGCTAGAAAGAATCGAGCATATTTTTGAATTCCGCGATAAAATCAAACAAAGAAAAGAAACAAAAAAACCCGTCAAACCCCTTCCTCGCTAGCCTTGCATTATTTGCGGTTGTCTTTTTATTCATTTTATAAATATCTTTTTAAATTTTACTTGAAATTTGATTTTATGTAATTGAATATGAAATATTATTATATTCATTCAGTTAGATGTTTTTAAAATACTAAGTTAACATTTACCCTAATACTGTATGTCAACCGCAAAAGATTTTCTTGGTTACTTTCGACAGGTAGATTTTGAATCAGGAGGGAAACTTGATGAAGAAATCGATTCATTAACTCCCGATGAAAAGACTGATTTGTCACAGAAACTTTATGATTTTTCAGCTTTGGTTTATAATCCCCTGCTTACAGACTCCATTTCGGTTACTTTTTCGAATATTCACAAAGCGATAAAGAAACTGCTTTATCAACAGTTGTTCCTGGCAAGTCAACAATTTCAGGCAGAGCCGGAAAAATGGAAATTAAAGTTGGCCGAACTTCGCAAAATAAAGCTTTTTGAGGATGTTTCAGATTATGATCTTTTCAATTTGGCTAATGTCGCCGAGGAAATAAAGCTCACAAAAGGTGAGAAATTTATCGAGCAGCATAAGGAGATTAAAGGTGTTTTTCTCTCAAGCGGCATCGTGGATATCTTTGTTAGTAAAAATCAAAAACCCTTAAGCTCCAGATCGGGTATATTTGGTGAGGAAGCCTGCCTGACCGGGATGACGAATTCGACGATTACAGCAATTCCCGAGGATGACAGCGATGCCTTTTTTATTCCCAACGAGATATTCAAGGACCTTTTACGAAGGGTCCCGGGGCTACAGGGGAAGGTATATAATTTGATTTTGGAGCGGGCTTCGGAAAAACTTTCCATAGCCAGAAAAGAAAGCGAGCATGCCAGCGAGCAATACCGTCTGACACAAGAAATCCTGGATAATCTGGGTCAAGGATCATTTTCTATCGATGAAACAGGAGAAATCGGTGAAAACTACACGCCAATCGCGGCCGAATACCTCGACCGAAAACATCTGGCAGGGGTCCCTTTCGCAGATGTTTTGTTAAAAAACGACAAGAAGGCCTTGAGGGATTATTACCGTGCCCTAAACCTTCTTTTTGGCGGAAACAAATTCGACCCGGAAGTGATTATCAGTATGTTGCCAAATCAAACGACAATCAATGAGAGAACCTACAAGCTTTACTACACCTTTGTCGAAGATTATGAAGGATTTGTCGCTTCGGTTTTTGTCCGCATGGATGAGATCACTCAGGCATTAAAAAGGGAAAAGCAAGTTCAGGATCAGATTGTGAAAGAAGATCATGAAAAAACGATCATTGAGAAAATGCGTCACAATATCAGCGGTTACATGAATCTCCTGGAAGAGATTGAGAAGTGCGTACAACAGATCAGGGAATTTGAAGAAACTTATATCGTCAACGATGAAAAACCCGATAGCGAATTTACGACAGTGCTGATGAGAAATCTCCACACCTCAAAAGGAGTCAGCGCTCAGTTTGAACTCAACGAGACCAGAGATATCCTCCATAGTATGGAAGACTGCGTGCAGTTGATCGAAAAAGAAGGAATTGACGATCATCTGATGGAATTTGACAGTCTCCGTACGAAACTGAATCATACATATGACTATGCCTGTTCTTTAAAGGAAAGCCTTGGAGATGAAATTATCCGGAAGCTTCAGGGAGTTAATTTTTCACAAGAAGAGTTCAGGGAGCTTTTAGGACTTGCGACTCATGATCATTTCGATCAGATCAAGCAAATCATTTTAACCAAAGCCAAGGTTCCCGCTGAAAAGATCATTGAAAATTGGGAATCTGACATTAAGAGACTCTCGGCGAAGCTGGGCAAGAAGGTAGATCTTGTATTAAAAATCAAGGAAGGACTTATGGTACCTAAGGAAGTCGCCGAGGTGCTTAATAAGGAATTGGTTCATCTCTACCGCAACAGCGTCGATCATGGAGTGGAAACGGTTCAAAACAGATTGGACGCGGGAAAGGGTGAATCGGGAAAGGTCATTATATCTATAGATGAGAAGGATGGCCGGTTGGTTTTCTCGATCGCCGATGATGGAGCCGGGATGGATTTTGATAAAATCATCCAAATTGCCAAATCAAAAAAGCATCTCAATCTTGAGACCGTTGATAAATATGTCCAGGAAAACAAACCCTGGAAGATTCTTTTTATGCCTGGTTTTTCCTCGGCTGAACAGGTCACCAATATCTCGGGTAGAGGCGTTGGGATGGACGCGGTCAAGCACGCGATTCTCAAGATGAAAGGGAGTATTTCAGTGGTCTCTTCTCGGGGCAAGGGAAGCCGCTTTATAATAAAAACACCTTTGAGCGTAGGGTAAAGGATTAATTTCATCAATCCAAATGCCGCGGATTTATTGGATTGCTTTTCTTGTTTGTTGGATATCAATTTTCAATCTGAAAAAACATGGCTCCATGGATCTGGACGGACTCTTTGAGCGTCAAAATTGAACCTATCGATAATCAGCATAAAAAATTGATTATTGCCATCAATGCCTTGGAACAGGCTATGGAAGACAATGAATCCAAGGGTATTTTAACAAAACTAATTGCCGCTTTAAAGGCTTACACCGATAAACATTTCAGTTATGAAGAGGAGTTTCTGATAAAAAACAGCTATCCCGATATAAAGGAGCATCAAATAAAACACCGCGAAATTATCGATCAGGTCCTCTACTATGAGAAAAAACTGGAGCAAGAGGAAAACTATTTGATCGATTTTGAGATGCTTGATTTTTTAAAAAACTGGCTTTTATCCCATATCATGGTTGAGGATATGAAATATTCAAAGTTCCTGGTTGATAAAGATTTACAATAAGAGCATACTTAATATTAAAGAAAAAATCTCCCGATAAATCATCCTCATTAATGGAACCACTTCAAGGCCACTTCGTTTTCTGAGAAGATCTTTTATCTTCACGTCAATCACAATTGTTTAACTTCTAAAATCTAAATGAAAAATATCCAATACAATCACGCAATCCGCAATATCGCTATTATTGCGCATGTCGATCATGGCAAGACCACTTTAGTCGACGCGATGTTCCAGCAAAGCGGTTTATACCGAGAAGGTCAAAAAGGTGATTCCAGGGCTATGGACCGTCTCGATCTGGAAAAAGAAAGAGGCATTACCATCGCTGCTAAAAACTGTTCGGTTCAATATAAAGATGTCAAAATCAACATACTGGATACTCCGGGACATGCCGATTTCGGTGGCGAGGTCGAAAGAGCCTTAAGTATGGTTGATGGAGCCATCTTGCTGGTGGACGCTTCCGAGGGGCCTCTGCCACAGACAAGGTTTGTGCTGGAAAAGGCTTTAAAAAGCAATTTGAAAATCATTGTGCTGATAAACAAGATTGATCGAAAGGATGCTCGAATCGGCACGGTAGTGGATGAAGTTTATGATCTTTTAATCGACCTTGGGGCTTCGGAAGAGCAGCTGGAATTCCCGCTTCTTTATTCGATCGGAAAAGACGGGATCGCGAAAAATACACTGGAAGAGGAAAGTCAAAATTTAGTGCCATTGTTTGAGTGTATATTAGAGGAAATACCAAGCCCGAGCTTTCACCCTGAAACTAGTTTTCAAATGCTGGTGGCTGATTTGGGTTACAGCGATTTTTTAGGCCGTCTAGCCATTGGAAAGATTATCAATGGCGAGATAAAAAGCAATCAAGCGCTCAGCTGCATTGGTGATGGTAATAAAGTGAAGGCTGTAAAAGCCAGCAAATTGCAAGTCTACGAAGGAATGGTTCTGACTGACGCTAATAAAATTTTAGCGGGAGACATTGCTATCCTCGCTGGCCTTGAGGACGTCAAAATCGGCGATACCATTTGTTCGGACTCGAAACTTCCGCCACTAAAGCGAATCTATATCGATGAGCCGACTGTATCCATGCGTTTTTACAGAAACAACTCCCCACTCGCAGGGAAAGAAGGCAAATTCATTCAGTCGAGTAAGATATTTGAACGACTCCATAAAGAAACGCTCAGCAATCTGGCTATTCAGCTTGAAGAGACGGAAGACCGTGAATGTTTTCTGGTCAAGGGCAGGGGTGAATTCCAGATGGCGATTCTTTTAGAAACGATGAGAAGAGAAGGATTTGAGCTTTGTCTTGGTAGGCCAGAGGTAATTTATCGATATGAAAACAACAAGAAGCTTGAGCCGATCGAGCATCTTTTTGTTGATTGCGGTGAACCCTTTACCGGAGTCGTTACCGAGAAACTCAACTCAAGAAAAGCCCGCATGATCAATCTAAACAATAACGGAGACCGAGTGCGGATTGAATTCAGCGTTCCTTCCCGCTCATTAATCGGATACAGGGATGAATTTTTAACCGACACCAAGGGAACCGGGATCATGAACTCCTATCTTTCGGGTTATGAGGAATTCAGGGGTGAGTTTCATAGCCGCTTCACCGGTTCGCTGGTGTCTGACCGTCAAGGGAGCAGCGTGGCTTATGCCTTGTTTAATCTTGAGCCGAGAGGACAGTTATTCATCAAAGCCGGTGAAATGGTATATGAAGGAATGATCATCGGTGAACACAACAAGGATAGCGACCTGGGGGTAAATCCAACCAAGGAAAAGAAACTATCCAATATGAGAGCATCAGGAAAGGATGAAAGCACGGTCTTATCTCCCATCACTCCCATGACGCTTGAAATGGCGATTCATTTTATCAAAGAGGATGAGCTGGTTGAAGTGACGCCGAAAACAATCCGCCTTAGAAAGCAAATATTGGATACGCAAAAACGGCTCCAGGCTTCTTCCAAAAAAGTGAAGAATTAACATGGAAAATGAAACCGTGAAAACCGGGCTTAAAAGCCTTACCGGCAAGCAGTCCAGTTTCTTAAGATCCCGTGGACACTCCTTAAAGCCCGTGTTACAAATTGGCAAAGCCGGGATCACTGAAAGCTTTATTAAACAGTTAAAAAGCGCATTGGCGACTCATGAGCTGATCAAGATTAAGTTACTGAAATCTTCTCCGGTCGATATTAACCAGGCCGCTGAAGAAATCAGCCATAAAACAGCCTGTCAAGTAGCCCAAAAGATAGGTAAAACACTGTTGTTGTTCAAAAAAGCCGCCAAAGACTCGAAGATCGAACTACCCAAATAAAGCAGGTGGGATTTAATCACATTTAATCTTGAACCGAGATTGATCGGTAAAGACCATGTGATTGCCAGTATTTTCTGATCAGATTTTTCAGGTCATTTGGCAAGGGAACATAAGTTAGTTTCCTGGCTATTTTATCTCCATTATTAAAGCACCAATCGAAGAATTCGACTACTTTTTTATTTTCTTCCGTTTTTTCCTTTGCGAGTAAAATAAAAGTCGCCCCTGAGATGGGCCAGGCGTTCTTGCCTGGAGAGTTCGTCAGCCATAAATCGAAACCGTTTTC
>JAOUME010000238.1 GCA_029881655.1 Deltaproteobacteria bacterium
ACACCGTATCATAACCGGTCTCGCCTAAAACGAAGATTTGTCCACCGGTGATAAAACCATGGCCCGCGAGAGGAATACCTGTTTTCGCTCCGGCGGCTTCGCTTGTAGCCACAACAGACTCCAGCGGAATTTCACGGTCCTTGCCGTAGATGATCACGTTGGTTCCAACTTCCCAGCCAGTGATAACGTTGGACGCGTTTAAGGATTCCAACACGACCCTCCAGCCCCTATCCACATGTTGAAGATAATCCCAAGGATTTCCGGAATCATAAAAGCTCTCCGGATCGGCATGTCGATCGATGCCCATCATGCCGATATAAAGCAGTTCGTGGACATAGTTTTCCTTGTAAAGCCGCTTCATCTCATCGACAAACCTGACGTATCCCTGCCAGGTGTCGATATCCGCGAAAGGGATCAGCATGCGGTATTTTCGCTCTGCGGTCGTGTAGGTATTGACCTGCTTGTTGTCCGCCGCGTTATGATTGGTGGTGTTTCCGCGGGAATGGATTCCCCGGGTCACGCCAAAGGAAAGAGTCTGGGAACTGCGCTGCGGGACAGAGCGGTACTTGATTTTTTTCATGATCGCCAGATCCTTTTGAATATCCTGGATAAACTTCTGGACGTTGGCGGGTGAAACCGTAAACGCGGCCCCGGGATAATAGTTTTGTCCGTTTGCCTTGGCGGTTTCTTGGTAATACCGATCCCGATTCGCGATTGCTTCGATAGATAATGTCATTTTTCCTTTATGGTTTTAAGTGTTTATCTTGATTACAGGTATAACTTTACCAGCCTGGAGCGAATGCCTCGCTTTCCAATCCTTCCGACTTGGGAATTTCGGGCTCGTTTGCCTCAGAACCGATGGCCTCAACCTTCTTTTCAAGTCCGCTGATCTTTGCCTGCAAATCCTTTTCTGCCGATTCCAATTTCGCCAATTTTTCTCCCTGAGCTTTTATAAGTGCCTGGGCATCACTCAAGGTCCTGGCTTCCTCGGGTTGGGTCTGTTCCGCGGATGCTTCCGTCTCGGCTTTAGGCTCGCCGCTTTCAACCGGAATCTCGGGTGTGTCTGTTTTTTCGTTCTTCTTGTCTGTCATGAGTGCCTCTGGTTTTATGGTTGTGGTTTGGGCGGATGAATCAGTATCGCCGGATTTTGATGTTTGAAGTTCCATAAGCATTGCCTCGAAGGTGGTGACTTCATCAGCCATCCCCAACTTGACGGCATCGGCTCCGACTTTCAGGAAACCCTGGCCGAAATCGTTTTGCACCGTTTCAGAGGTGACTCCTCTGTAATGAGCGACCTGATTGATAAAGCTTTGAGCTTGATCATCGGCGAGTTCCTGAAAGAGCTTCTTGCCTTCTTTGTCAAATGGGCTGGCCGCCTTTTTGGGGCTTTGGGATGATACGATGGTCGTGCTTTCGATTCCCAGGGAGGATTCCCATCCGGAATAATCAACCGCTCTGTAAAGAATACCGATCGAACCCAGTGCGCTTGTTTCCGTGCAGCCGATCTTGGCGCAGGGAGAAATGATCCAATAGGCGGCACTGGCGGCAAATCCGCCCGTGAAGCCGTGTATGGGTTTTATCCTTTGACCCTCGTTTACCAGTTCGGCGAACTCGGTGACCCCCGAGACGTCTCCCCCAGGACTGTCGATATGAAGCAGTATCCCTTTAACTTTCGGGTCATTCAGCGCGGCTTTGAGATCCTTTGCCGCTTGCTCAAGACTGACCCCGCCCATGTAGCGGGTAAAAAAGTTCGCCCGGGCATGGATCGTCCCTTCAAGATGGATCACCGCTACCGAATCATGCATGCTCAGGTAGCTTTCCATCCGCTGGATTGGGTTGAGATCAACGCCTATCAAGGCTTCCTGCTTTGGTTGTTCGTCTTTTTTCATAAATCCAAATAGCGCAAGGCTCTGCATAAGTCCGTCTAATGCTTTTGGCAAGACCGCCCATAATCCTGACTGATTATTCATGTCCGGTTCGTTTCATTGGAAATCTGTGGTTTGTTATGGAAAATTAATATCTGATCTTTTTATTCAGGTTTAATTGTACCACTTTGAGCGGATGCCTCAAGCGGTATGGAAGTGAAATAGACTGATTTCACAGACAAAACTATTACTCTTAAGCTTCAAGCGGGTTAAAATCGACTCATGTCCTACAGCAAAGAAACGATCCAGTCCGCTCGCCAAAAATATTTAAGCGGGCAAAGTGACGATGAAATCGCGAAGACGCTAAATATCGCTCCACGCACGGTCAGAAACTGGCGTATCGATCAGAACTGGGATTTAAGCCAGGGTGATTACGTCGAGAGGCTAAGAGCGAAGGTGCTACTGATATTGGGATCAGAGAACCCCAATCAGGGACAGCTTGCCTTAGCGGAAAAACTCAATAACCAGATACTAAGCCACGAAAGAGCCCTGGCGAAACAGAGTCAAAAGTCTCAGGCCAATCAGGGAAAAGGCGGGAGGCATAAAAGTAAAAACAGTTTTGAGGGGATCAACCTTGATGATATCAAAGAGCCGAGTCTGGGCAGGACGAAACCCAAAGACCATAAAATAGCGAGAGGAGAAAAACCATTTTTTTACCGCTTTCAGCAAGCGTTTATAAAGGATGAGGCTTTTGTCCGGTTCGTACTGAAATCCCGCCAGCTCGGATTCTCCTGGGTCGTTGCCTGGGAGGCTCTTTGGGACGCGCTTAAGACGGGGAAAAACAAGATCTTCCTCTCAGCCAGCAAGAAGCAGGTGGGTCAAATCCGAAGCTATATCAGAAAACTGGCGAAGTCTGTTTTTGGGGTGACGCTGGTCGGGACCGACTGCATCACCATCACTAACCCGGCGGGCGAGGAAGTCGAATTTCATTTTTTAAGCACCAACTGCGTTACGGCCCAAAGCTTTCACGGGGATGTCTATATTGACGAGGCCTGCTGGATTCCGAAGTTTCGAGATCTTCTGGATGTCGCCCTGGCCATGGCGATCCAGGATGACTATAGGGTAACCTACGTCTCTACGCCGTCCACAAAAAGCCATCATTCCTACAGGATTTGGGCTGGACTGGATGACGACGACAAACCGATCAAGGATGAGATCAGCCGTCATTCGATCACGCTGGATCAGGCGATCAAAGAAGGTTACGACCGCATATCCTGGAAGAAGATCAAAAAGCAGTTCCGCTACACG
>JAOUME010000239.1 GCA_029881655.1 Deltaproteobacteria bacterium
CCCTTGGCTTATTATTATCTTTGGGGCAGGGCCAGCACCTTTAAGCTCTATACGAACTGACTCGGCCCATCTGTCCCGCCCTGAATGCATAACTATCGTTTTCCCCATAATCAGACGCTCAGAAAATATCATCCATTTATATAATAGCCCAAGCGATCTACATGGTTAAATTCCAACCGATCCACACCCCCCTTCACATCAGTCCAGCAGAATATCCCTATTCATTTGCGACAAACGTGATTGAAAGTCCGCATCCGATAGAAAAAACGGGTCAATGTCCAAAACAAATAACTATTGCTTAGCATTAACTACCGATCAGCAATCTTTTTGAAAAAGAAACAACATCCATGTCGTCTTCTGTTTTCAATATGTTCAGGCAAATAGATTCCAAAAAACCATTCAGTCCTCTAAAACCCAAGTATAAAATACCCTGATCCGGCTCTACTTCCCTGTATCGCATATGACCAGTTTTATACCTTTTTCACGCTTCATCCATGACGCGCGTTTGCCTTAAAATCAATCTCCTTAAATCCAGATTACCTTTTAATATTATGATTTATTAAAACATCACTGCTTTTATAATCATGCTTCTCATCAAAGCCGTCTGATTCGCTCATCCATTTTTAATCCATTTGGACGCTTTATATAACCAAGACAAATTTAATGACGGTTGATTCCCTCAGGCATAAGGCTGTTTAACCCTTGGCCTAAGCTTTGAAGTCAACCCGTTTTCCATCAAAACCATTTTTACGGCTGGGCTATGAGGTTAATCCAATTCTAACCGTCATCACCGCCCTGGCTTATCAACCAGGGATTGCCTGCTGTCTTAAACTCAGGGGCGTTAAACCCTTATACTGAAGGATCGTGGTTCCTTCCAGGGTTATATCTTCTTAATCCCCCCGCTTCGATCAGCGTGGTTTTTGATCTCATAAAAACCCTATTCCTCCATAGAACTCATATCAGACCAAAATCTATTTATGTTTTTACATCTATTATATCATATACTTAACCAGATACTTCCCCTTTTTTATGGGAACTTTATGGGAAAGGAAAATCTCCCTCCCCATAAAGCTCTAAGGATTAAGCAAGAAGCTTCAAAACGGTTTGAGGCATCTGGTTTGCCTGCGCCAGCATGGCTGTCGCGGACTGGGTCATGACCTGGTTCCTCGTAAAAGTAGCCATTTCATGAGCCATATCCAGATCTCTCAGAACCGATTCAGACGAAATCAGGTTCTCGTTCGCGCTCCTCAGGTTCGAGAGATTGCTTTCCAGCGTGTTTTTCTGGAAGGCTCCCAACTCGCCCCTTCTGGACGCAAGCTTGGTCACCGCATCATCGATCAACTTCAAAGCATCCTGAGCGCCCTGGAAAGTCCGGACATCAATCTGATCCAGGTTCTTATAGCCGCTTATGTTATCGATGTTCCTGCCCAAAGTATCGGCATGAGTGCTCTCGATCGAAAGACCAGCCATCTGGTTGTAGTTACCACCGACCTGAAACCTGACCGAATTCTGAGTCACATAAACCTTACCGACATACTCGCCCTCGAGAGGAACGTCGCCTTCCATTCCAACTTCACCCGTAAAGCGGACACTAAGGCCGTCTACGCTCTGAGCGCCATCGATCCCCGTTAGGGTCTGGCCTTTGCCCATCGCTGTCTCACCGTTGATCTTTCCGCGGACATCGCTCCCTCTTTCGCCCATTTCAATGGCGCCTCCCTCTTGGGACAAGACACCTGCAGTGCTGCTTGATACCTGGAATCCGTAATCGGAGCCATACTTCCGATGAACAAGCTGCAAGACTCCTTCATTTTCGCTGATATCAATGTTCAATCCGTTGACCTCGATTTGCGACTGCAGATTCTTTATGGTCGTATCTACGTTGTCGTCTTCGGTGGTCGTGTAGGTCGCCATCTTCCCGTCCTCAATCACGGTCAGAGTCTCACCGGCCTTGACCATATCCAGGGTCAGGGCGGTGGTTCCTGACGCATTGGCTCTGGTAGCGGCATGGGTGATGTTAACATCAAACCCGTTTTTGCTGGAATCCATGGTGGCGATGGACGCTCCCAGAAACTGCAAACCCTTTCCGGTGGTACTTCCTGAAGCGCCATTGGTACCATTGAGCAATTTTCTGCGGCCAAACTGAGCCTGCTTTGAAATCCGATTCATCGTATCCAACGCGTTTCTGATCTCCTGCTGGTCAGCGGCAAGCATATACTCATCGTTTACCGCTTCGTTCGCCGCATGAATCGAAAGCTGTCTAATCGAAGTCAAAAGCGTGCTGACCTCGTTCAAGTTGGCTTCTGTGGTCTGAATCATCGAAATCGCTGTTTCGGAGTTGTCGATCGCCTGTGTTAAACCAGCGATCTGACCTCTCATCTGCTCGGAGATGACCAGAGCGGCCGGTCCATCAGACGCTCGGTTTATTTTCATTCCGGAAGACAATCTCTCCAGCGTTTTTGACATACCTGCGTCATTGATCTGCATATTCCTATGAGAATTTAACGCACTAATATTATGGTTGACTCTTAAGCTCATAATAACCTCCTTGTTATCATTAATTTATGAACATCCTTGTTCATTAATAAATTTGAAAAATAATTTGTTCACCATATCACTATGGCTATTACCATCAATTCTAATTTTTGATTCTTCCTTAGGCTTAAAAAACCATTCGTAAAAACATCTCTTCGATTGGTTCCAGCCCGCCTTAGAATTTTTCAATTAGAATTCATCGGTCAAAAGCATACGCTTTTAACCACTCTGGCGTTTTCCAACCTGGGAAAAACCGCCGATTCCCTGCAGGTAGATTATACCCCGCACAAGCACTTCCATGTTACTGTAAGACAAAACATCCATGTTCTATCCTTTAAAACTCTAGCTTTAGCGTTACCACTAAAACTTTTTTAATAAATTTTCACTTCCATGTATCTTCAAGCGGAACATCCATATTCCGGCTGATGGTTCTCAATATTCTTGCAATATCTCCCTTATTTTTTAAGTTGTTATCGAAAAATCTTTTTTTGCTTCAATCATATTTTTAAGCTGTTTAACCATTTCCTCGGCTTTTTCTTTTGAGAGGTGTAAGATATCATCGTTAGCGTCGTTGCTTCCGGGTCCTTTTTTAAGGAGTTTGACTGCGAGCTCGACGTA
>JAOUME010000080.1 GCA_029881655.1 Deltaproteobacteria bacterium
ATCGATCACTATCGGCACGGGAGGTTCGGTCGGCAGGGAGGGCCCGATTATTCAGATTGGGGCTAGCCTCGGTTCCTCAGTGGGACAGTTTTTAAAGATATCTGGAAACCGAATGAAGACCCTTGTTGGGTGCGGCGCCGCTGCCGGAATAGCGGCGGCGTTTAACGCTCCGATTGCCGGGGCGCTTTTCGCCGTTGAAATCATTTTGATGGATTTTGCTTTTGCTCAATTTTCACCCATCGTGATTTCATCCGTGATGGCAACAGTTGTATCACATCAGTTTGAGGGGAATTTCGCGGCCTTTCAGGTACCAGCGTACCAGTTGGTTAACCCAACTGAACTGATATTTTATACCATTATGGGGCTGGTTTGCGGGTTGGTTTCTTTTTTATTCATCAAGGTCCTTTATTATTCCGAAGACTTATTCGACCTGAAAATCAAATTCCCGGAATACCTTAAACCCGTTATCGGAGGTGTCATTATTGGGTTGGTCGCACTTGTATTCCCTGAAATCATGGGTGTCGGTTATGATTCGATCAATAATGCTCTTCACGGGCGACTGGTCTGGCAACTGGCTTTGGTTTTAATATTCGTAAAGATATTCACCACGAGTGTCACGCTTGGCTCTGGTGGTTCTGGGGGGATTTTCGCCCCATCTCTTTTTATGGGAGCGATGCTGGGTTGTTTTTTCGGGATATTCGTTCATGAGCAATTTCCCTTAATAACGGCATCACCAGGCGCTTACGCTTTGGTAGCAATGGGTGGTCTCGTCGCCGGAACCACAAGGGCGCCTATTACGGCGATTATCATGGTTTTCGAGATGACCAATGATTACGATATTATTTTACCTTTAATGATCACCTGTATTATCAGCACGATACTTTCGTCCAAGCTCGCCAGGGAATCGATTTATACCTTAAAGTTACTGTTTCGCAACATCAATCTCAAGGAAGGAACAGAAATCAATCTGATGAAATCGATTTTTGTTACAAATGTCTATACCAAGCACTTTGAAACGATTCCGGAAAGTTGTGATTTTAACGAGGTGGTCAATCAACTGATCACTAAAAATGATCCCTATTTCGCGGTTTTAAATCCCAAGGGATTGATGAGCGGATTGATATCGATTCACAATGTGAAAAATATCATTTTTGATAAGGATAACCTTCAGGATATCATCATTGCCAAGGATTTGGCGACTAAAGAATATGAGACGACGAACCTTGATGAAAACTGCCAGGAAGTCTTGGAGAAAATGAGCCGAACCGGTTTCTCAGCAATTCCGGTCGTTGATAAGGACAACGAAGCGGTCATCATCGGTATGATTTGGAGAAAGGACATCCTTGATCATTATCACCAGGAGATCGAAAGAAAAGATATTGCCTCTACTCTGGCAGACCGGATTCAAACTAGAAATACCACGGCCGATGTCCATTTCATGGAAGGTTATTCCATTTCTGAGGTTAGAGTTCCAAAAGATTTTCTGGGAAAAACCATCATTGAGCTTCAAATCAGAACAAAATATGGAGTCGATGTGTTGTCAATCCGCAAGGACAATCAGCATTCATCTGAAATCAAGGCTTTTCCTGGTCCAGACCATCTGTTTGCGGAAAATGAGTTGTTAATTGTCGCGGGTGAAATTAAAAATATCAATATTCTTAAAGGTCTTTCTTGAAATTTTTTGTCACAAAATCGAGAACTCAATGCTAGTTTGAAGGCTGTAGTTGAATAATATGATTCTTTAATTAGCTGAAAAACCTTTATGGAAAAAAGACCGAAAAGATTTTATCATAAAGTAGCTAATCAAGGTAACCTTCTCGGTCTTACTCGAAGTTCATCGAATTCTTATATGCTGTTTCTCGCCATATTGATTGGAATATGCGCGGGGTTTGGAGCGATCGGTCTTAGAGCACTGATCAAGTACATCTCTTCTTTTCCCTTTTCCGGTGCGGGGAGTCTTCTTGAAAATATCTATCTGACACCTTGGTATATAAAGCTTACCGCTCCAGCCATCGGGGGATTGATTGTTGGACCGATCATCTATATTTTTGCGTCTGAAATCAAAGGTAGCGGCGTGCCTGATGTCATGCGTTCGGTTATGCTCCAGGGTGGTTACATGAGGCCTCGGGTTGCCATTTTAAAGGCATTAGCAACGGCTATTACGCTTGGATCTGGTGGTTCGGTTGGAAGGGAGGGCCCGATCATACAGATCGGAGCCAGTCTGGGTTCGACAATCGGCCAGTTTTTTGGAATCATAGGAACCAGGATGAATACGCTTGTTGCTTGCGGAGCCGCGGCTGGAATCGCGGCCGCTTTTAATGCACCTCTGGCGGGAGTTTTGTTTTCAATTGAGATTATCCTCTTGGATTTTGCCTTTGCCCAGTTTTCTCCCATTGTGATATCGGCGGTTACCGCGACCTTTATTTCTCATCAATTTGAAGGGAATTTCGCTGCCTTTCAAGTCCCAATTTATAATCTTATACATCCTGCTGAACTGCTATTTTATGGAATTTTGGGTGTTTTATGCGGGGTGGTTTCTTTTATTTTTACAAAATGGTTTTATTTTTTTGACTATGTATTTACAAGTAAAGTAAAAATCAAGCCTTACCTCAAGCCTGCCTTGGGTGGTTTTTTCGTTGGAGTTTTATCACTCGCCTACCCTCAAATCCTAGGGCTTGGCTACGATAGCATCAACGAAGCGATTCAGGGAAATATCTTTTGGCCTATAGCCCTAACGCTGGTTTTTGTTAAAATTGTCGCGACATCCTTTTCTCTTGGAAGCGGCAGTACCGGAGGGATATTCGGTCCGTCGCTTTTTATCGGAGCCATGCTGGGGTGTTTTTTTGGCTCATTTATTCATGGTTACCTCCCTGGTATTACCGCTTCACCCGGGGCTTATGCCTTGGTCGCTATGAGTGGCTTGGTCGCGGGAACGACCAGAGCGCCAATTACGGCCATTGTCATCGTTTTCGAATTGACCAACGATTACCATGTTATTTTGCCATTGATGATCACCTGTATTATAAGCACCATCATTTCCAGCGGGTTTTCCAGCGAGTCGATTTATACTTTGAGATTAATCAATCAGAATATTTCATTGAAAAAAAACAAGGAAATTAATTTAATGAAATCCATTTTTGTTAGAGATGTGATCAGTACCAGTTTTTTAACGATCAATGAGAAAATGAATTTCAATCAGTTGATACGGTTCTTGACATTGAACAAAGATCCTTATGTTATCGTTACTAACGAAAAGGACGAATATGGGGGCATTATTTCCTTAAATAGCATCAAGGAATTTCTTTTCGAATCTGAGGAACTCAAAGATTTGATCATCGCAAAGGACGTGGCCGATAGAAATGTTAAAATCGTGTATCCAGACGATAACTGTCAGAAAATATTAGATATTATGGCGAGACAAAAACTCTTCGGATTACCGGTCGCGGAAAAACAAAATCCAAAAAAAATCATTGGGATGGTTTGGCAGTCGGAGATATTAGATGCCTATCATGAGGAAATCGAAAGAGAAATCGTTAATTCAACGCTGACAAAAAAATTGCAATTACTATCGGCGACCCGTGATGTCCATATTATGGAAGGGATTTCTATTTCGGAGGTATCAGCTCCGAAAATATTTTATAGGAAGACTTTGAAGAATCTAGATATTCGTGCTAAGTATGGGGTACATGTTTTGTCGATCAAACATAAATTGTCCGATGGAGAATTGATGAGTGTCTTGCCTGGGCCTGATGAGGTGATTAAAAATAACAGTATTTTGGTTGTAGCGGGAGAAATCAAAAAAATAAATATCTTAAAAACTTTAAGTTGATAAAACACTAAACATCACTCTCGATTATTCACTATGAATTATAAGATGTTTTAAATGGTTTCGGGTTACTTGTCAGCGTCAACGGAATGGTACGACCTTTGCTTTTTTGAAACTCGATATAATAAACAATAAAACTGATTATCAACCAGGTCCTCATTTTATGAAAGACATTTCAATCGCGGAACTCAAAGTTATTGTTAGAGCGGGCTTATCCATGGCCCAAATAAATCCCACGAGTAATTATAAGGAGCAGAATTTTTTAAACTATCTTATTGATTTAAGTCAATTCAGCCATGACGAGCTTAAACTCATTGAGCAAGAGGGACCATTCAATTTTTCTGAGTCCTGTGAAAAACTCAAATCAGAAAATGCGAAAAAGCTGTTTTTATTAACGATGACAGCCGTTGCGTTGGCAGGGGATCAATTGGGGGATCAAGAAAGAATTTTAATCGAGTCGATCAATACGCAATTAAGGGTGGGTAAGTTGAAACTGCAGGAATTATCTTTTAAAGTAATCGAAAAAAAGGTTCTTGATACGATCACTTATGTTATCGAATCTCATGAAAAAGTCACCACCAATTCCGATGGTAAGGACCTCGATTATGATTTTTTTGGCGGTTAAACCTCTTTAAAGGCGCTATTTGATAGTACAATATTCAAAATGGTTTGTTATCCCTGAATTTAATCTTCCAAGAAGCCAAGGGTAAAAACTCCAATTGCGAAGTTTGATAATTCATATAGACCCAACCCTCGCACTGGGCGGAAAGTTTATGTAATTTGTTGATTTCGTCATTTTCCAAAAATTCCTGTTCTTCCGTAATTTCAGACCAGAGCTCGAACTCAAGACCAAAACACCATTCTTCCTGATGGAGTTTTTGACTCAATTGCACCATAAATTCGGCCAAATGCTGTGCCTGACCTTTGATTAACATAATATAACTCCTTAATGTTTGATTGAAATTTAAAATTGCAGATATCTAAATCAGCGTCCCAAGCAGGCCTTTGATCTTTTGATTTAATAAAGCCTAACACAACACGCTGTTTTTAACAACAAGGTTTGGCTTAGAGAACTGATAAATCAGATTTTTTCACAAGTTGAGCTCGCCGTGTCACTCCCGGCGGCGAAAACCTTTAGCAAAGTATAGCCAGTGATATCGTCACTTGAATCGGTATAATCGTACTTTGCGATCACCACGAAAGTATCGGCTCTTTTCATATTGGCCAATCCCGGTACGGAATTAAAAAGGTTGTCCGACGTGCTATCGTCATCCCAAATCACCTTCTGAGTTAAGTCTTCGGAGGTACCATCCGTATAATTCCCAGTGGCTGTAAATTGAATAAAGGAATTGACCTCGCATTTTGGTTTGGCAGGAGTTATGACAATGGTTTCAAGAAAGCCAGTTTCCTGATTGCTACAGCCATAAAAGGAAAGTAACGCGACAAAAAGCGCTAAATGGATGATGATTCTTGTCATAAAATTAGAGGGTCTCACTATAGAACTCCTTATAAAAATGGAAGTTTACTCATCCGTGCATACTACTGGGTTGTTTGAGTTGTTTTTTCTGGATAAAGCCGTTTTTTTAATCGATTGGCCAATGATAAAGAGTTTTTTATCGTCCTCGGTTTCCAAAAATATCTGAGGGACGGCTTGAGGATTCCCTTTTTCGTTAAGAGCGACGAAAGTAAAATACCCGGTGTTAGCTAAAATCGTTTCATGAGTCTTAAAAATATCTAGCTTATAAACCTTAACTTCCACGACCATGGATGTCTTGCCTGAGTATATAACCTTCGCTTTAATTTCAAGCACATCCCCGCTTTTAAGGGACAACTCGAAATTGATACTTTCGATTGAGGCGGTTACGCATGGAAAACCGCAAAAACTGGCGGATGCGAAATAACCCGCCTTATCCATCCATGACAGTAATCTTCCTCCGAACAAGGAACCGTAATGGTTTAAGTCTTCAGGGAAAACCAATTCCGATGAGGTAATTGTAACGGATCTTTTTTTTGGCTGATGCATTATCTTTGGTTATCAATCACTTAAATTATGCAGTTACATTGGTTTAATTTATTGAAGAGAATCTGGATACTTGCGATAAAAAAACTCAGTAAGGCTTAGATCGTAACCAAACTGCATATGTCAATATTTCTTTTTATTAATATTAAAATGACGAACGTAAATTGTCCATTTATTTCAAGTAAGCCGTAAGAAAAGCGAGGTTTTGACGCACTAGATAGCAATCGAGATATCATATTACATCAATCTCTTAAATACTGGGCAAATAGCACTTGTAAACAACGGTCTAATGGAGAGGTAATTTTGATGGCTGGTCAGGTGTGAATAAAAACAAATTAAAAACAGTAAAGTGGAAAAAAATTATAAAACAGCTAAAAGAACCCCGGCCGCAACTGCTGAACCGATAACTCCTGAGACATTGGCTCCCATGGCGTGCATCAGTAAAAAATTATGTGAATTCGCCTCAAGCCCTACCTTGTTGACGACTCTGGCAGCCATGGGGACAGCCGAGACTCCGGCCGCTCCGATCAAGGGGTTGATTGGAGTAGAAGATAATTTGCTCATCAGCTTTGCCATTAAAACACCGGCCGCTGTACCAACGCAAAAGGCTATCATTCCAAGCAACAGGATTCCCAGGGTTTCGAAGTTGAGAAATTTATCAGCTGAAAGCTTGCTACCGACACCTAGTCCCAAAAAGATGGTTACGATATTGATCAGGGAGTTTTGAATCGTATCGGAAAGCCGATCGATAACCCCGCATTCCCGAACAAGATTACCGAACATGAACATCCCTATTAAGGGAGCGGCCGATGGCAACAATAAGGCGCAAAGCCCCAAAACAGTCAAAGGAAGAAGAATTTTTTCAGCCTTTGAAACATAACGAAGCTGAACCATGGTAATTTCTCGTTCCTTCTTCGTCGTTAAGAGTCTCATGATCGGTGGTTGAATGATCGGAACTAAAGCCATGTAGGAGTATGCTGAAACGGCAATGGAGCCTAAGAGTCTGGGTGATAGTTGGCTCGCCAGAAAAATGGCCGTTGGTCCGTCCGCGCCACCGATAATACCGATTGAGGCAGCGTCTCTCAGAGAAAAATTGATACCCGGAATCCAGTTTAATAACAAGGCTCCCATAAGAGTTGTGAAGATTCCAAATTGTGCGGCCCCACCAAGCAAGCAGGTCTTTGGATTGGCAATCATCGGCCCGAAATCTGTCATTGCGCCAACACCCATAAAGATCAACAGCGGGAAAACACCGGTGGTGATTCCGACATTATAGGCGAAATAGAGGATGCCACCAGGATCACTGATGCCCGCTAGGGGAATGTTCGATAAAACGGCTCCAAAACCTATGGGGATGAGAAGCAAGGGCTCAAAATTTTTCTTGATACCCAGATAAAGAAGGATAAGGCCCACTAAAATCATGAGCAATCGACCGATTCCTTCGGTCCAGTCCAGGAATTGGCTGGAGATCAGAGCCGCCGCGCCAGTTGAGTTGAAAAGATTTTTAGATAATCTGATTAGATCTGGTATTTCGTGGGACTCAGAGGTCGCAGGCTCATCAAAGATGATGGATTCTTCTTGGATAATGCCGATTATATCTTCCTTTTGCAGGAGATCATAGGGCTTAATATTGAAGGTTAAGATTTTACCGGATACGCCCGCTTTTATAATGATGACGGTACCATCTTCTTTTTTCAGCTTGGCCAGGGTATCACCGCTAAACACATGGTCGTTTTTATTGACTTCAACTCGAATTACCTTGGCATCGGCAGGCGATTTAAGCGTAATTTGTGGTTCGCTTTGCGCCAAAAGGGAGCTAAAGGACACGAAAATCAATGATACAATCAGTAATATGATTCTGCGCATAAATCTTATGGTCTAGTTTTAAGCTTGTTAAAAGATTTGATTATCCGATCGTGATCAAAGCCTCGGAAGCCTGAACACTGTCGCCCGGAGAAACATGGATAGCGGTCACTTTTCCGGCAAGGGGCGATTTTATATCCGATTCCATTTTCATCGCTTCCATAACCAGCAAGGTTTGGTCTTTGACAACCTCCTCTCCCATATGCACATCAATCCTAAAGATATTACCGGGCGTCGGAGCAGTGATTTCTGTACCAGGAGCGGTTTGGGTATCTGGGGCTTGCTGCGCCGTTTCATGAGAAGTGGATGGAGTGGCTCCGGTTCCGTCGTTTACCGAAACATTGTAGGCCTTTCCATCGACAGTGATGAAATAGTTTCTAGGACCGGTCACGGTTGATGGTACCACGGGCGTGGCCGCCTTGTTCTTTTGTTCTGCTGCCATCTCAAGGCTCTTTTTTCTGATCATGGTCTTTCCTTTGCCGAGAAGAAATTCAAGTCCTTTGGTCTCGCAACTGGCAATGATAAAGATATTCTCATCGTTTACAGGCAGGTTGTTTTCTTCCAATATCTTGGTGGCTTTTGGTACACCAGGCTCTAGAACATCCAATGGATTATCCTTAAAGACAGGTTTCCCTAATTGTTCGGAGGCAAGTTTAACGATTCTCGCGTCGGGTTCAACGGGAGTCTTCCCAAAATAACCCAAAACCATGTTGCCGTAATTCGGGTTGATCTTTTTCCACTTTCCCTGAGTTACGTTCATATAGGCCTGCTGGAAATAAAACTGCGAAACAGGGGTCACTGAGGTCCCAAAGCCTCCCAGTTTAACAACCTCAGACATTTCCTTGATGACCTGAGGATATAGATGAAGAGTTCCTGTATCTCTCATCATCATGGTATTGGCGGTTAGGGCTCCTCCGGGCATAGGCGACAAAGGTATCGTTGGAGAGACCATCTTGGCCTCAGGCGGTATGAAATAATCCTCCATCGCTTTTTCAAAAGCTTCCTCCGCTGCGAGGATTTTCTCAAAATCGACATCCAGGGTGAACTCGGTACCTTTTAAGGCGTGCCACATGGATAGGATATCAGGTTGCGCGGTGCCTCCGCTGCAGGGACTTTTCGATAGATCGATCCCGGTAATTCCGCCTTCGATAGCAGCCATGTTCTGGGTGATACCAACACCCGCCGTATCATGGGTGTGAAACCATAAGATCGTATCTTTGGGAACCATTTTCCTGGCACCCTTGACAGTCTCGAAAACTTTTCTTGGATTACAAGTGCCTGATGCATCCTTAAAGCAGATCGAATCAAAAGGGATGTCTTTATCCAAGATTAATTTTAAGCGTTCAAGGTAAAACTCGGGTGTATGCGCACCTTCGCAACCCGGGGGTAAATCCATGACTGCGATGACAATTTGGTGGTGAAGTCCGTGGTGGGTGATCCTCTCGGCGGAATACTCAAAATTCTGAATATCGTTTAGGGCGTCGAAGTTTCTAATGGTGGTCATGCCATGTTTTTTAAACATTTTGGCATGCAGATCGATGATGTCTCTGGGTTGTTGGCTTAAGGCGACAACATTGATACCCCTGGCCAAAGTCTGAAGATTGGCATCCGGTCCCACCGTTTCTCTAAAACGGTCCATCATATCGAAAGCAGACTCATTGCAATAAAAAAACAAACTCTGAAAGCGAGCTCCCCCTCCTGCCTCAAAATGGGTAATGCCAGCGTCGACACTCGCCTGCAAGGCGGGTATGAAATCCTCGGTCAAAACCCTAGCGCCAAAGACGGACTGGAAACCGTCCCGAAAAGATGTATCCATAAATTCGATTTTCTTTTTACCCACGCTTTTTCTCCATGAATTGTTTTAAAAACGGTTTTTTATTTAAAGCCCCGTTTGTGGACAATTTTATTTCGACTTATTTTCTTCGTAAGCCTTGACCGCGGCAGTGATGACAGGGATCGTAACCTCAAGGCGCTGTGGCTCGCTGGCGGATAATTGAATCGCCAGTTTTTGCTTTTTAAGTTTCTCAGCCTTTAGTTTTTTTTCCTCCTGTATTTTCTCGAACTCTTTTACAGCGATGTTTTTGGTTAGTTTTGACGTGATCGCAATGACCAAGATCATGACCGATATGAAAATAAAAACGGTCACCATACCAATAATCATCAATTTAAAGCCAGCTAACATCATTATCGTAAACTATTAAAGAGTTTTCCGTTTTTTTAGTAATTATTCATCAGCCGTATCACTTAGGCAAGTCATTTTATTGCCTTCAGTCTGCTTTCAAATTAAATTTTGGAAGGAGGCATTGCGGATAAGAAATGTAAAAAAAGTCAAAAGAGATGGTTTAAGGAAATATTTATGACCTTATTTTCTCCCAACGTAAGACAGGAGTTCTGGCGGCTTTGACTTCATCGACCTTTGATACATAGCTTTTTTGAGGTAAATTCTCAAAAAATTCCACTGGCTTTTCAGCCAAATCGATCATTGTATCAATGAAATGATCAAGAGTAGCTCTGCTTTCAGATTCGGTCGGCTCAATCAGCATCGCACCATGCACGATGAGAGGAAAATAAATCGTTGGAGGATGAAATCCCTTGTCGATCAAAGCTTTGGCAATGTTTAAGGTTGTCACCTGTTTCTCGTTGAGTGTTTTGTCGCTCAGCAGGACTTCATGCATGCAATTTTGGTTTTTAAAGGGAACATCGAAATGATTCTCCAGTTTGTTTTTGATATAATTCGCGTTTAAAACGGCGGTTTCAGTCATCTCTCTTAGTCCCGATGCCCCAAGGGTTTTGATAAAGCAGTAAGCCCGGATCAAAACACCGGTATTGCCGAAGAAGCTCCTGACGCGACCGATACTTTCACTTCGGTTATAATCCCAGTGAAAAAAGTCATTTTTCTTTACAAGTACAGGTTTTGGCAGAAAAGGCTCAAGAATTTTTTTTAGTGCAATGGGACCGGCTCCGGGTCCGCCGCCGCCATGGGGAGTTGAGAAAGTTTTATGGGTGTTGAAATGCAGAACATCCGCACCCATGTCTCCAGGTCTGGCCATGCCGACAAGGGCATTGAGGTTAGCGCCGTCAAAATAGACCAGACCACCTTTTTGATGAACGATTTCGCAAATCTGCTCGAATCGGCTTTCGAAAAGCCCGCAACAATTGGGGTTGGTGATCATGATCCCAGCGATATCTTCGTCCATCAGTTCATTCAGGGCAGTCAAATCGATCTGGCC
Source organism: Deltaproteobacteria bacterium (assembly GCA_029881655.1). Taxonomy (GTDB): domain Bacteria; phylum SAR324; class SAR324; order XYD2-FULL-50-16; family XYD2-FULL-50-16; genus JAOUME01. The sequence continues at coordinate 10,940 of JAOUME010000080.1, forward strand.
GTCTGGGCCGGATTTAACAGTGACAGTCTGTAAATCACAGATGGCAGCGCTTGAAGGATTCGTGCCATGCGCCGAATCGGGGATAAGAACTTTTTTTCGATTAAAATCTTTTCTGGACTCATGATAAGCGCAAATCAACATCATCCCAAGTAACTCCCCGTGTGAGCCCGCTGATGGATGAAGGCAGACCGTATCCATCCCGCTGATTTCGGTTAAGTCTTCCTGTAGTTCGTAGAGCAGTCGAAGGATTCCCTGCGAGTCCTCGTCTTCTGTCAATGGATGCGCTTGGGCAAAACCTTCAAACTGAGAGACCACTTCGTTGAGTTTGGGATTGTACTTCATGGTGCAGGAACCAAGAGGATAAAAACCTCCGTCCAAAGAATAATTGTAAGTGGATAACCGGGTAAAATGTCTTACGATTTCTGGCTCGGATAGCTCAGGAAAATCAGAGATATCCTCTCTTAGAAGACTGTTTGGTATTTGAGAGTCCTGCGTATAATCCTTCGTGCCCGAAACCGGCAGATCGATACCTTTATTACCTTTTGAGGATAGTTCGTGTAAAATTGGCTCGGTCAGCACCAAACCCGTTTTCCCATATCCCGTCATTTCGAAAATTCCTTATGTAAAAGTTCCAGAAACAATTCGATCTCATCTAGACTGTTCGCTTCGGTGATATTAAAAAGGATCGCATTTTGCTCTTCAGGTAAAAAACGGCTCAGGCGTATGCCGGCCAGGATGCCCTCTGTTTTGAGTTTGGATAAAAATAGCTCACTTTTTATCGGCAGATCAATAACAAATTCATTATAAACAGGAGAAGGATATCGAATTTTCAGGGATTTAACGCCACTTATTTTATCGATGGCGTACCGGGTGCGGTTGTAGTTGATTTTCGCAAGGTCCCGCAAGCCCTCCTTGCCTAAG
>JAOUME010000008.1 GCA_029881655.1 Deltaproteobacteria bacterium
GATCGCCAACCCTAAAAAAAGATGCGAATAGCTGGTGAAGCGCTTGGTGAAGGAATAAAAACAGACCAAAAAAATCGCCAGAGGACTCAGCCAGAAAGCAAGCGGGTTCAGTTTCCAGGCGGCGAAGATCAAAACCCCGAAGCTGATCAGAATCATCACCAGCATCGCCAAGGGGCTAATCTCACCGGTCACCGAAGGTCTGTTTTTCGTTCTTGGATTGAGCCGGTCCCACTTGCGGTCCACCAGCCGGTTAAACCCCATGGCGCCAGAGCGGGCCCCGACCATCGCGATGATCACCCAAAGCGCCATCCAGCCCTCCCTTTGACCAAAGCTTAAAAGAGACTCCTGCCTAAAAGCCAAAATAATCGAAATCAAGGCAAAGGGCAAAGCGAAGATCGAGTGGGAAAATTTAATCAGGCTTAAATAACCGCTAACCGTCCGATACCCCAGCATAATGACACCCCTTATAAGATATAGCGGCTAAGGTCCTGATCCTTAGCGATATCACCCAGTCTTTCCTTGACGTACTCTCTGGTTATCTCGATCTTCTGGCCCGACAGATCAGCGGCGTTAAAGCTGACCTCATCCAGCAGTTTCTCCAGTACCGCGTGAAGTCGTCTGGCGCCGATATTCTCGGTCTTCTCGTTGACGCTGCAGGAGATATGCGCCAATTCCTCAATCGACTCAGGATTGAAAACCAGTTCCACCGACTCGGTCTTGAGCAGTTCGACATACTGCCTGACCAGCGAGTTCTTAGGCTCGGTCAGGATGCGCACGAAATCCTCCTTGCTTAGAGAACTCAACTCCACCCGGATGGGGAAGCGTCCCTGAAGCTCCGGAATCAGATCGGACGGTTTGGCGACATGAAAAGCTCCCGCCGCGATAAAAAGGATGTGGTCTGTCTTGACCTGACCGTACTTGGTGTTAACCGTGCTTCCCTCGACAATGGGCAGAAGGTCCCTCTGGACGCCTTCCCTTGACACCTCGCCCCCCTGAAAATTCTGATTTTTGCTGGTGATCTTGTCGATCTCGTCCAAAAAGATAATGCCGGACTGCTCGACCCTTAAGACCGCCTCTGCGTTCAGGTCGTCCATATCGATCAGTTTTTCGGCCTCCTCGCTCTGAAATATCTTTCGCGCGTCAGACACGGTTGTCTTTCTTTTGCGGGACTGTTTGGGCATGAAATTCGAAAGCATGTCGCGGATGTTGATATCCATGTCCCCGCCGCCGACAGGGAAAAAATCCATGGTGGGGCCGGTTGGCCGATTACTCACCTGAATATCGATCATGCGGTCGTCCAGTTCCCCCTTTTCAAGCTTTTTGGCGAATTTGTCCCTGATCTGACTGCTGTCTTGAGCCTTGTTCTCTCCATGCTCACTACTCCCGCTTTTAACTGGCGGATTCGGCGGAATCAAAAGGTCCAAAATACGCTCGTCCGCGTTTTTGTCGGCCTTGTCCTTAACCGCGTGCATTTTCTCGTTTCTTATGATATTGATGCTGGTCTCGGTCAGATCCCGGATCATGCTCTCGACGTCCCGGCCGACATAACCCACCTCGGTGAACTTCGAGGCCTCGACCTTGATGAAGGGAGCGTTCACCAGTTTCGATATGCGTCTGGCGATTTCGGTTTTTCCCACCCCGGTCGGCCCGATCATGATGATGTTTTTCGGCATGATCTCCTCTCTGAGATCCTCAGGCACCTGGAGTCGTCTCCAGCGGTTTCTGAGAGCGATGGCCACACTTCTTTTTGCGTCCTTCTGGCCTACGATATAACGGTCTAAAAACTTGACGATTTCCCCGGGTATCAGGGCGGATTCTTCTATTTTCACAGCTCTTTACCTTTTTAATATTTAATGCCGATGATCGCTCTCATTGATTGACCACGGTTGGCCCGACGCCTTTTAAGTCCAGCCAAAATGGATTGATGATCCTTTAAGACATCTAATTGATCATTATAGACCATGTCCTTAGGAAAAAAAAGTACCCATTCGATCAAATCTTATTGTTGATTTAATTTAATTTTAATTTCAGTCGATTAACTTTGCGACAGCTAAATGTCCGGAGGTTATGAGTCGCTGTCGATCTCCTCGATTGAAAGATTGGGATTAGTGTAAATACAGATTCCAGCGGCGATCTTCAGGGATTTCTCCACGATCTCCCTGGCTTCCAGATCGGTGTTTTGAATCAGCGCTCTGGCTGAGCAGAGGGCGAACTGTCCGCCTGAGCCGATGGCCATAATACCGTCCTCAGGCTCGATCACGTCACCGTTTCCCGATATGATCAGGGATTGCTTGGCGTCAGCCACGGCCAAAAGCGCCTCAAGATTGCGCAGAACCTTGTTGGTGCGCCAGTCCTTGGCCAACTCGACCGCCGAGCGGATCAGATTGCCGTTGTATTCCTCCAGCTTGGCGTCGAACTTCTCAAAAAGCGTAAATGCGTCGGCGGTCGATCCGGCGAATCCGGCAATTACCTTATTATTATAGGTTGTCCTGATCTTTCGGGCATTGGATTTCATCACGGTGTTGCCCAGGGTTACCTGACCGTCACCGGCTAATACCACTTTGTTATTTCTTCTGACCGATAGTATGGTTGTCATCTTTTATCCTGTCTGTGTCTGTTTTGTCTTGTATCTGATGATCTTTTTTCCGCGCGCCCAGCACGAAGACCTCCCTGCTTTCGCTACGGCTGCTTTTGGGCTTGATCACCAGAGTGGAATGATACGCTTTGTTAAAGGCGGTAAGCAACTCCTTAAATTCCCCGCCCTGCAACACCTTGGTCAGAAGTGAGCCGCCTGTCCTGAGCCTTGTCCTGGCCACTTCAAGCGCCAAGTTACAAAGATCATACGAGCGTCTCGCGTCGACGTCCTTGATGCCGGTCGTCTTCGGCGCCATGTCGCTTAAGACCAGATCGAACACCACGGGCGCGTCCAAAAAAGCGGCCACGGTATCGTTGAGGTCGGCCTGGTTAAAGCGCATATTGGGAGCGAGACCAATCTCAAGTTCTTTAAGGTCAACCCCGAAAACCAATCCCGTCTCCCCTGCCTTCAAGGAGGCATATTGCATCCAGCTCCCCGGTGACGCCCCCAGGTCCAGCACCTTGAATCCCTTTTTAATCAGCCGGTGACGCTGATCGATTTCCTCCAGTTTAAAGACCGATCTGGCGGCAAAACCTTTTTTCTTGGCCTGGTGAAAGTAGTGATCCTGAACTTTTTTCATGCGCAATTATCCCTCGCCTTGATTTAAAATCTGATCAACCTTCAATTCCGGCTTTTTTAAGCTTTCTCTTCGCTTCCTGCCAGACCTCCTCCATTTCATCCAGGGTCAGTTTATTATTGTTTTGGCTCTCCCTGAAGATGGCGTCCTCCACATAGGAAAAGCGGTTTTTGAAACGGTCGTTGCATTTCTTCATGGCGATTTCAGGGTTGATCTTGTAAAATCGCGCCAAGGTGGTTACCGCGCAAAGCAAATCCCCGATTTCATGCTCCAGATTTTTCTTGACCGGATCGCTCTTATCCATCTCTTCTCTAAGCTCGCCGAGTTCCTCCAATATTTTCTTATAGACATCCTCGGTATTCTCCCAGTCAAAACCCAGATTGGCCGCCCTCTTGCCGTAAGCGAAAGAGGTCAGCATCGCGGGTTGGGATAATGGGACGCCCTCCAAAACCGATTGCTGGTTGTTTTTCTCCTTTTTGAGGCGGTTCCACTGATGGTGAAGCTCCTGCTCGCTGATGGCCGAGTTTCGTTGGGAGAAGACATGCGGATGCCGGTGAATCATTTTCTCGGCGATAGCCTCCGCCACTTGATCCAGGTCAAAACGATCTTCCTCACTGGCAATCTGGGCATGCAGAACCACCTGCAGGAGTAAATCCCCCAACTCCAGCTTTAAAGGCTCAGCGGTCTTGTTGCTCTGAATCTCATCGATGACCTCCCATGTTTCCTCCAGGAGATAGGGAATCAGACTCTCATGGGTTTGTTTCTTATCCCAGGGACAACCCTCCTCAGAGCGTAGTTGGGCGACGGTCTCGATCAGCTTGACCATACCGCTCAAGCCCGGGACTTCCTGTTTATCATGGGACATATGCGGTTTTGGCTAGGATAGGTTTTGCCGTTTTTTTGGACGAAGACGGTTTGAACGACTTAAGGATTATCTTGATACCAATCACCACTCTTGTCAATATCGTCCGCCGCCCAAATCAAAGCGATACAATATTAAAGCGCGTTCACTTGATCAATTTGCCGCATCCACTTTTTGACTTCAACCTGATTGGCGTTGATGAAAAAGCTTCAATGCTCTAGGCTGGGATGAAAAACCGCTATCAGCCTCATTTGAAGGCTGATGATTTAATCCACAATTCGCGCGAGGAAGGACTATGAAATACCCAAAAGGTCTGGAGACCTTAGAAAAAGCCAAGCAATGGATCGCGGGGACCAGCCCGGGCCAGATCAGAAGATCCGAGTTTTACTCCGATGGAGCCTGGCCGTCCTTTTTTAAGAAGGCCAAAGGAGTCGAGGTCTGGGATATCGATGATAACCACTTCATCGATATGGCGTTTGCCGGTGACGGGAGCACCCTTCTGGGTTACGCCGATCCCGAGGTTGATCAGGCGGTCATGGAGGTTCTCCAGTCAGGTGCGGTCTGCACTTTAGACGCTCCCGAAATGGTTGAGCTGGCCGAGTATTTCAACCGTATCCACCCCTGGGCCAAACAGACCAAGTTCGCCAAAACCAAGACCGAAGCTTTGGGTATCGCGGTTAGAATCGCCAGAGCCTACACCAAAAAGGATAAAATCATCCAGTGCGGGGAGCATGGCTGGCAGGACTGGTACCTGGGAGCCAATCTCAAAAACCCTCAAGCCCTGGATAATTACGGGATCAAGGGCCTTCCCACTGGCGGGGTTCCCGGCTGCTATGGGGATTTGGCCTACAATTTCGATTACGGCAGGATCGAGCAGTTAAGGGAGATCATGGAGAAGAATCCGGGCCAGATCGCGGCGGTGGTTTTCGAGCCTGACCCAGGCCGAAAGGTCAGACCGGATTTCCTGTTGGAGCTTGAAAAGGCGATCAGGGAGATGGAAGCGGTTTTTATCGTCAACGAAAGCAGGACCGCCTACCGTATGAGTACCGGAGGCGCCCATCTCAGCATGGGTATCACGCCTGATATGGCCGTATTTTCAAACTCGATCGCCAATGGCTACCCCATCTCGGCTGTGATCGGCAGCCAGGAGGTGATGGATGCCCATAAAACCACCTTTATCGATGACGCGGGCTGGCAGGAAAGAATCGGAGCTAAAGCCGCTCTGGTCTGCATGAAAAAATGCGCTATCCATGACGTCGCCTTTCACCTTCTCAAAATCGGCAAACGCTTTCAGGACGGAATCACTCAGTTGGCAGAGCAATTCGATATCAAATTGAGGGTCAAAGGCTATCCGGCTCTGCCGCGAATCGATTTTCGCGATGAAAACGCGCCTGAGGTCAAAGCTTTTTTTGTTCAGAAGATGCTGGATTTCGGTTTTTTGGCCTCTGACCGTTTTTATCCGACCTTCGCTCACGAGACTGATCACGTCACTTCGTACCTCCTGGCCGTAAAAAGCACCTTCGGGATGATCCAGGAAGCTCAAAAAGAAAGCCGTCTCAAAGAACTTCTTAAGGGAAAGCCATCGGCTATGAACTATAACGGATTGGATTGAAACTTCTGTGATAATAATTTGGGTAGGTCTAAAGAGAATCCGCCTAACGGCCGACCCTTTTAACGCCTTGCTTGAACTCGTCGTCTCCCGTCTTTCTTTGACCTTCCTGGTAGTAACGCAAAGCCTGATGGTACTCCCCAATGGCTTCGTAAGCCAAAGCCAGATTATAAAGATCAGATGAGTCCAAAGGTTTCTTAAGGCCTTCCAGACGGTTGATGGCTTCTTCGTAGGCATTGCCCTTAAGGAGGGTTTCCGCATTGGAGTCCCCGCTGGCGATACTCAGGTTCGCCTCGACGGAATAAGGGCTGATCTTGCGCACAAAATCAGAAGCGATCTTTTTGGCGAGGATCATTTTTATATCCAGTGGCACCAGTGGTACCTTCCCGTTCTGCTTTAGAAGATAACCCTTCGATTTGGATTCTTCCGGGTCGCTAAAAATCAGTTCGCCCTTTTCGGCAAGGGATTCCAGTTGGCTGAAAATTCCAGCGTCTTTCTGCAGGCCTACCTTGTCGATGGAACTCTTGATTTGTTTGGCGAGACCCGAAGTCTTCTGATTTCCGCCCCACTTTTTGGCGTAATACACCTTAAAAGACTGAGGAGGAATGATGTCCGACTGGTCGCTTTTGCGTACAAAGGCTATCTGAACCTCCATCGCCGCAGCCATTTCAACCGCCGGCGTGGGAACCATGAACCCCTTACCCCGGTCTTCAGCCATTTTCAGAGCGGTCGATTTCAATCCCATGATCAAGGCCTTTTCTCCCAGGGAAACGTTGTTTTTAGTCACCAGCAGCACATAAAACTTCTCATCGGTCTTAAAATCGGTCTGATTAAAGTACCTCACTTTCGCCTGAAGCACTCCGATCTTGCTGTCATTGGGAATCACGCCTGAAAAAGCGGTCGAGCCGGGCGTGGTGTTTAATATCTGGAATCGGCGTCCATCTGAGAGACCCGAGAGAATATAGGCTCTGAGAATATCGGCGGCCTGGGTGTTGGCGGGAAAAGCGGTAATATCCCCCTCGACTTTGGAGATCGGACCCACCCCTTCGGGCAGGGAGACTTCCTGTCCCAATTCGTCAATAAAAGATCCGACGGATATCATCTCGATCCCCTCGATTTCCATCTCCGCGGGTTTGATGACTCGAAAGGTCAGCTTCGGCGCGCAGGATGACATAAAAATCAGCCCCGCGAGCAGCAAGTACAAAACCCTTAAATTCTGTTTTTTTTCTCTGGTCATAAACCGGCGATTCAAATCGGTTAAGGCTGCTTTTCAGCCAATTGTCTCTTTAGTTTCGGGTTTTCCCTGAGGGCTTTTTCGATCCGACCCAAGCCTTGCGCGATGATAAAATTGCCCGGGTCCGTCTCGTAGGCTTCGCGGTAATAAACCTTTGCCAACCCGAAATCTCCCGTCGCCTCGAAACTCAAGCCCAGATTATAAAGATCCTCAGGGGCTTTGCTTTTAGCCGCGACCCGTTGAAGCCGGTCAATCGCCATCTCATAAGCGCCCGCCTTGATCAATTGGACCGATTGGGTATCCCCCCCCGTATCGATGGGATAGGATACTTTTTTCTCACTCACAGCGATCTTGCGGGTGAAGCTACTGGCGATCGAAGAGGCCAGATCGGTGACCATCTGGTCAAATGAAGGCAGGACCATGGGCGAATTTTCAAACGAAGAGCTATCGGTCCGGGGTTTGAAAAAAGCGGTGGCCTCCGATGCCGCAGATTCCAAAAGTTCCATACCTTCCAGGGGAGCCCCTCCGATGCGGTCGGCGAACCGTCTCTCCTCCACCACGACCGCCACCACCTCGGTGGGAGCCAGACGGGTGAGTTTGGTTTCCAAGACCAGATTTCCTCTCATGCTTTGGAAAGGCCACCAGATAACCTTCTGGATCGTCACATCCGGAGCCCTTTTCGATTTGCCACCCTGCGCATAAGTCAATTCTCCCTTGGCGACATCTGCGCCTCTCGTCTTTCTGAAGTCGATCCAGATCTTGCCGTTGATGACCGCGTCGATCTCTCCGGTTTTATAGCCCACCGTTCCCACCAAGTCCTGGAAAGCCCGGTCGTTCTCCAGTTTTTCGAACTCATCAGTATAGACCAGCTTGAAATAGGGTACTTGCGCCAGGCTGTTGATGACTTGAGCCCGAACCTGCCGGCTGATCGATTTTTTCTCCTCCGCGCCTAGCCTGACCTCTTCCTTCTCCCAGTACCCTTTCTTATCGACATACACCATCTGGCTGATGGTAGCGATCTCGAAACTCCCGACGGCCACTCTCGCGATCTTTTTAGTATCGATTTCCGCGGGACTCATCACGATGATCTTCACCTTGGGAGCGCATGAGGCGACAAGGCCGCTCAAAAGGATGATCCAAAGCCAACGTGCTTTAAGTAAAGTCATATCTTAGCCGGTTATTTTTGCTGATTGATTTTCGCGTCGTCTTTCAAACGCCTTTCTATACGACCGATACCCTGCGCGTAGATCAGGTTGTCGGGGTCCTCCTTCAAAGCGGCATGATAATAATTTTTTGCGTCCAGGTAATCCTCGATGATCATGGCCCCCATTTCAAAACTGAGACCCAGATTATAGGTGTCGGACGGACTTTTTTTCCCTTTAGCTTTTAAGCGGGTTTGGGCGGTCTTCCAATCCCCATTTTTCAGAGCCTTGATCGCCTTGGAGTCACCACCCTCGTCAATGCTGATCTCGGCAAGCTCACGGTAAGGTGAGATGGTTTTGACAAACGGCATCAGAGATCGATCGACCAGGCTTGAGTAAATCGTCTGCTTCTCATAATCGCTAAGATCATCCGCCGAATCCGCCCAACGGCTGATCCATCTTCCTCTCGAACTGTTGGGATTGCTGGCATCCACCACCGCCAATTTGCGCACAAACAGCGGGGTCACCGGAGAGACAATCAAGGGGGCGGCTTCCCCAAGCGTCAAATAGCTTTCGTGGACATTCACCGCAGGCTGAATGATATGGCGGCCAAAGCTGGCGCTATCGGAACGGATGGCCAGCGTCTCTCTGACTTCGCCTATTTGAGTTATGCTTAAATCAATCTGGGTAAAATAGGAAACGTTCTTGTATTTGTAGACGCGGACGACCGAATCAACCGGCGGTTTGTCCTGCTCCTTGCCTGAGGCCATTCCCATCAGCATACCAATACCTTCGTTCATCAGGGTCGCTGAGAGCCCACCCGAGCGGCACAACAGACTCCGCCTGCTTAAGGTGACGCCCTGCTCGCTGGTCTGGGTCGAGACCAAACCGGTGATAAACCCGGCTGCCCCACCCGTACAAGTCGCAATTTCAGTAAACTGCCCGTCCGAAACTTCGCCTCCGCTGATCACTTCGCCCTGAATAACCCCGACCCATTCGCGGTTGGGATCGATCCCTTCGACCGGACCGATAAAAGCCTCGAAACGGCCAAAACTGTTCAGGCTCTCCTTGAGCTTTGAGATAACCTCCTGTTTTAAGCCGAGTTTGTCCTTATTGCTTTTGATCAGGGAAGGATCGATGAATATCTTTTTTATCTTTGAGGGGATCGTCAGTCTGGCAGGTCTTTGGACCTCGATCTTCGATATGGCGGCAGGACCGCAACCGCTCAGAAGCGGAATCATCCCCAGTAAAAGGACTCCAAAAATACCTCGGTTGATCTTCATCGTTTTGTCCATCTCTAAACTAAAATATTTGTTTGTAATATTACTATTATAATAAGCCGATTATAGCAATAATAAAATTTAACGCCCCCCGTTTTTAAAAAAAGGCGCGCTGAGGCTGGCTGTCCCCGCATGGACCATCCCTTCAGGATCAAAATCTTCGCCATAGAGTTTTAATTTGTATGCCTTTTTCTATTAAATGATTAAAACGATCGCTGACCACCCCTATGAATCCGAAAATGGATTCAAAGTCACATCCGTCAAAATTAATTCAAATTTTGGTTTTATTTTTTACTCATTTATCATAAAATTTAAAGATATATTTTATCTGTTGTTTTTCCCTAGCCGTTTTTTTTATAAACATAACCGTGGTCAACTATCCCCAGGAATGAAAAATGGAATTTTTTGAATGGAAAAAGGATTATGAGCTTGGAATAAAACTGGTCGATGAGGAGCACAAACAACTCGTAAAACTGATCAACGAGCTTGAACGGGCCATCACCGAAAACAAGACGGACCAAGTCATCAAGGGCGTTCTTCAAGGCTTAAAGGGCTACATCAATATCCATTTCACCGTTGAGGAAGAATATATGAATGTTTATGATTATAGCGGTCTTAAGAGCCACACCGAGGCTCACGAGCAGTTCAAAAAGAAAATCTTTTCCATAAGCCACGACCTTGAGGAGGGTGGACTTGATATTCCCAAGTCTGTTTTAGTCTATTTAAAGAAATGGCTTCAGGAACATATCCTGGAGACCGACCGTAAGCTTTGTCTTTTTTTAAAAGAACAAAAGATCAACTAAGCTAATGACGAAGCGCATTTGAAATATCACTAAACCACACTGGCATGTTCTCCGATTTTCCAAATTTCACTTTTTAAATTAAGGGTTTTATTTTCTTGTGATTTCAGTTGTTAAGCTTTTATCGGTTGCAATTACAATATATTTCTCCTTGACATCCGGTTGACGTTGGTCTTTTAATTTGTTGGTTCACTTAAAACTAATCTCAATAAAATCCGATGACATCCATAGTAGTTGTAGAGTCCCCGACCAAAGCCCGAACGATTAAGGAATTTTTACCGAAGGGGTTTAAGGTGCTGGCCTCAATGGGCCACGTACGCGACCTGCCCCAATCCGCCAGCGATATCCCGGAGGGTCTTAAAAAAGAGAAATGGTCTCAACTCGGTGTTAACATCGATAAGGATTTTGAGCCGATCTATGTTATTCCCAAAGACAAGAGAAAAATCGTCAAGGAGTTGAAAGACTGCTTAAAGGATGCCGACACACTCTACCTGGCTAGTGACGAGGACCGCGAGGGAGAGAGCATCAGCTGGCATTTGATCGAGGTTTTAAAGCCCAAGATTCCCGTCAAACGGATGGTTTTTCACGAGATCACCAAAGAGGCGATCCAGGAGGCGTTAAAAAATTGCCGAGAAATCAACCTTTCGCTGGTCCGCGCTCAGGAGACCCGAAGAATCCTGGATAGACTGGTTGGATACACCTTGTCGCCCCTGCTGTGGAAAAAAGTGGCCACCGGACTTTCCGCTGGAAGGGTTCAATCGGTCTCGGTCTGCCTTTTAGTGGCCAAGGAAAGGGAAAGACGGATCTTTAAAAGAGCCATCTACTGGGATCTTATCTCGACTTTAAGAAAAGACAAGATCGATTTTGAAGCGCGTCTGGTTTCACTGGACAATCAGAAGATCGCCAAGGGCGTTGACTTTGATGATCATACCGGAAAACTTCTCAAGGGTAAAAAAGTCCTCTTGTTGGATGAAAAAGAAACCCGGGTACTGCAAAACACCCTCTACCAAAAAAAATGGGTTGTCGCGTCCCTGGAAGAGAAACCTTCGACCAAAAAGCCGTCGGCTCCTTTCATCACTTCGACCCTGCAGCAGGAAGCCAGCCGGAAGCTCAGGATTTCTCCGAGGCGATGCATGCAAGTCGCGCAGGGGCTTTACGAGAGAGGCTTCATCACCTATATGAGAACCGATTCCTTTCAGCTTTCCGATCAGGCCCTTAAAGCCGCCAGAAAATGCGTCAGCGATAAATACGGAAAGCAATACCTCAGCGACGAACCCCGAATCTACACAAAGAAGGTCAAGGGCGCCCAAGAGGCTCACGAGGCCATCCGGCCATCCGGTAACAGTTTCACCGATCCGAACAAAACCGACTTGAGCGGTCAGGAGCTCGCGCTTTACGATCTGATCTGGAAAAGAACGGTCGCTTCCCAAATGAAAGACGCCAAACAGACTCATCTCAAGGCCATCATCCAGGTGGAAAACGCCCAGTTTCTGGCTACGGGCAAAAAAATCGACTTTCCGGGATTCTTCAGAGCCTACGTCGAGGGTAGCGATGATCCGCAAGCCGCGCTGGACGACAAGGAAATCGTCCTGCCCGATCTCAAGCAAGGCAATGAACTTAAATGCCTGGATCTGGACGCGAAAAGCCACGAGACCAATCCGCCCGCGCGCTATACCGAGGCTTCCCTGATCAAGAAACTTGAGACCGAGGGAATCGGCAGGCCCAGCACTTACGCCACCATTATCGATACCATCGTCAACCGCGGTTACGTCAAAATCAGTTCTCACCAACTCGTGCCGACCTACACCGCATTCGCCGTCACCGCGCTTTTGGAAAAACACTTCTCGGATCTGGTCGATCCCAAGTTTACAGCCGGCATGGAACAGGTTTTAGACGAAATCGCCATCGACAAGACCCCTTGGCTACCCTACATCAAGGAATTTTTCATTGGTGAAAACGGGATACACAGCAAAGCCGAAGAAAAAACCAAACTGATCCCGCCCGGTGAGTTCCGCGGTATTCAGTTCGACAACCTTACCGGTAAAGTTTTTATCGGCAAATACGGCCCCTTCATCGAAGTCAAGGAAGGGGAAGACAAAGTCATGACCGCTTCGGTGCCTGAGGACATCGCTCCGGCCGATCTGGATCAGGAACTGGTGGATTTGATCTTCCTGCAGCAAAGCAAGGGCAACGAGGAAATCGGCATTCATCCAGAGACCGAGGAGCCGGTTTACCTGCTCACAGGGGCTTACGGTCCCTATATCCAACTCGGAAACGTCGAGGAAGACAAACCCAAGCCAAAGAGAGTCACCCTGCCTAAAGGCATCAGCGAAACCGAGGTTGACCTGAATACGGCCCTGACCCTGCTATCTCTTCCCCGGGAATTGGGTAAGCATCCCGAATCGGGCGGAAAAATCTTAGCCGGGATCAGCCGCTTCGGTTCTTATATTTTGCATGACAGCCCCAGCGGCGAAAAGGACTTCCGCTCCCTCTCCAAGGACGACAGCGTTATCACCGTTGACCTGAAAAGAGCTTTGGAGATCCTCAGCAAAGAGAAAAGAACCCGCAAGTCAGCCCAGGAACCCCTTAAGAACCTGGGCAATCACCCCCAGGACGATAAACCGGTCATGATCTTCAAAGGACCCTACGGACCTTATGTCAAGCACAACAAGACCAACGCCTCCATCCCAAAAAACATGGATATCGATCATATTTCCCTGTCCGATGCCCTGGACATGATCGAAAAAAAGGCCGGCACTAAGAAAACCAAAACCCGCACCAAAAAATCCAAAAAATAAATCGCCACTTGTTAGATATTATTAGAAATTAAAGGAAGCTTTGGTCTTAAGCTCTTTTTTGTCGATGATCAATCTGAGAGAGCTTTCAAATGGCGTCTGTTTTTACCTGGGATATTTTTTGGTCTTGCCAAGGGAGTCTCGATTCTGCAAATTGATGATATCTAAGATGATAAAATCAATGATCTAACGGGGACATGCAGCTTAAAAATATCCTAATCTCTATCAACGTCCGGTGGTGGAACGCCGAAGCGGCGTACGCGGTTAATCTGGCATTGGCCTTCATCAAAACGGGACACAAGGTGATCTTGATCGTCAACGATCAGTCGCCTGTCCATCAAAAAGCCCTCGACCTCCAGATACCGGTCGTTTTAAATCTAAAGCTCGATTCCTATTCGCCCATCACGCAATGGAAGAATTACCATCATTTGATTCAGCTGATCGACCGGGAGCATATCCAAATCATCAATTCGTTTAAATCCAACGGCTCCCTGATTTTCAGCCGGGCAAGAAAAAAGCGGCCCGGACTCCTGTACATCAAAACAAGGGGAGAAGCCAGAGCTCCCAAAGCTAATTTTTTAAACCGCAGAGCCTACTCTCAGGCTTCCTGCGATGGAATCATCACGGTTGGAACGCGGGTAAAGGATTGGATTACAGCGCTGAGGCTGAAGAACCAGCCTGTTGAGATCATTCCGTTTGCCTGTGAGACGCTGTCCTTAAGTCCCAGGGTTGATCAAGCCGCCCTGAGAGACAAATTAAATATCAACCCCAATGCCCAGGTGGCTTCCCTGATTGGAAGACTCCAGAGGGTCAAGGGCCACCAACTTTTAATCGAGGCTTTAAACCGTCTGAAGGAAAACCCCCTTCAGCTTTTAATGCCGGTCAAAGACCTTAACGAGTTTCCAAATGAGCTAAAAGAAATCAAAATGCTGATTAAAAAATACGCTCTTGAGAAAAAGGTAAGCGTCATCGGCTTTCAGGAGCGGCTTGGTGATATTATTAGCCTGCTCGATTTCGGGATCGTCCCCTCGCTTGCCAGTGAAGTCAACTGCCGCGTAACGGTCGAACTCTTCTCTTTAGGCGTCCCGGTCTTGGCCTTTCCGGTGGGCAGCCTTCCCGATATCATCGATCATAAGGTAAACGGTTTTCTCTGCTCCGGGATCGGAGTCAATGATCTGGTTGAAGGGATAAAGTGGATGAGCGCCGATCCGGCAAGGCTCAAAAACATGGGTGAACAGGCTCTTATAAGCTACCGGAAATATTACAACCTAAAGACTCTGGGGGAGAAAACCCTTGAATTTTACCAGCGATGCGGCAAAAATAAAAAAGGATTCCCGTTAAATGCATGAATCTTGAATCTCTTTTGGGTGGTCGCTTATTTCGCCGGGTTAAATACGAAGTCCGGCAAAGGTCTGCCATGGCGAATCATGAATCCTTATCAAACAAATAAAAGGAATGAGAAAAATAGAAAAAAGTCTGTTTTTATTCTTGATGGTGAGCAGCTTAATGTTATTTCAGTCAAAAAACATTAAGGCGCAGGATGTCGGACAACCCGCTATGAAAAGTGTCGCCCTGTATTCGGTCGGGGGTGGCGCGGCAGGCGCGGCTTTGGGAGTGGCGATCTGGCTTTTGGACCCCTTGAATCCCAACTCGGACTTCACCAACATGGTTTTGACCGGATTTGGCGTCGGAACGATCGGGGGCGCGGTCTGGGGGGCTTTGGAACTCCAAAAATCCTCCATCCGCTACGATATTCCCGAGCCCATACGCGATCAAGGTTCCGGTTTTGATCAAAACGGCTATCTCATTCATCCCTTTCCAAGTTCGATAGCCCCCTACCGTCAAGCCAACAGAAAACCGATAAAAAGGCCTCTGACTCTTATTCATTACCAGTTTCGGTTTTAGTTAACGATTTTAATTAAACCGATCAACTCACTTTCCCGTTAGAAATACTTTGGGTTAGAACGGCATTCCCCGCTACCATCAATGGCCGCTCGGAAATCATCACCTGATGATCGACCACTTTTAAATCCGCCTGAAAGAACTGGTCGATGGTCATGCGGTCAAGGGGATCTGAAACAATCCCTGAAATCTCGGCGATCGTCCCATTTTTAACCGCCTCCAACGCGAGAACCTCCAGCTTCTTTTTCTTTTCGGCCGCAAGAAGCATCCCTTCTGACCGCACGCCTCTTAAGTCGGCGGGCTCAAGATTGGCGACGACCAAAACCTTTTTCCCCAGAAGCTCCTCGGGCTGATAATGAGCCACCAGACCTGAGACGATGGTTCGAGGCCTTTCTTCTCCCAGATCAATGCTCTCGACATAAAGCCGGTCGGCGCTGGGATGTTTTTCAACCGCGATGATCTCCCCCACCTTCAGCAAAACCCGGCTCCACGCCAAAAGAGGATCGGGTTTTTCAGGTCCTTGTGTTCCTGAGAAACGGCTTTTTAACTGGTCGATCTGTTTTTTCTCCAACTTCTTAAACAAAAGCTCGGGAGGACTTAAAACTTTGCCGGAAAATGTTTTATCATTACCTTGATCCAAAAGGGTCATCTCTTCACAACCCACCATAGCCAAAATCCTTTTTGATGTCGCAGGCATATAGGGTTCCAGCAGCAAACCGAGATCGCGAATCAAATAAAGTAAAACAACCAGACCTGAACGGGTTTTTTCCTGATCGGTCTTGATCAGACTCCAGGGTTGCAGGTCCTGAAAAAATTTATTGCCCCTCTTTCCCAAGGCCAAAACCGCTTTTAGAGCTTCGCGAATCTGCGCTTTTTCTAAAAATCCTGTTGCCTCCAGGGCTTCTTCTTGAACCGCATCGAAAAACACCCGGTGTTCCTTGTCGATCTCGTCTATAATCCCCGCAGGATCGAAATTCTTGTGGTAAAAAACCAAAACCCGGTTCAGAAGATTACCGATGTTATCGATAAAATTGCTGTTGATATCCTCAAAAAAGCTATCCCATAAAAAGTTGGAATCCGATTTCTCGGGCCGGTTATAAAGCAGATAAAACCTCCAGAGATCAGGATCGATCCCCATCTCGATCACATCCGTGCCGAAAACGCCAATTTTTCTGGATTTGGAAAATTTGTCGTTTTCATAATTGAGATACTCCGTGCTGCTGATATGGTGAAGCATCGTCCAGGGCTTTCTGGTACCTAAAAGACATGCCGGAAACACCACCGTATGAAAAGGGATATTATCCTTGGCCATGAACTGGTAGAGTTCCGTTTCATCCGGGTTGAGCCACCAGTCCTCCCATTCGTCGGGACAGGCTCTCTTGGTGGCGGAGATATACCCGATGGGCGCGTCAAACCAAACATAAAAAACCTTGTTCTCAAAACCCTCTTTCGGAACGGGCACTCCCCAGCTCAAGTCACGGGTAATGGGTCTCGAGACGAGTCCCCTTTCGAGCCACCCCAGGGTAACGCTGATGGCGTTTGAACTCCAATTCCCCTTTTGACTGGAGGTTTTTTGAAAATCCTTTAGCTCTCCCTGAAGCTTTTCCAGATCAATATAGAGATGCCGGGTTCGTCTGCTGACAGGGGGGTTCCCGCAGACCTGACATTTTGGATCGATCAGCTCAGTGGTCTGGAGCAGTTTGCCACAGCTGTCGCATTGGTCGCCTCTGGCCATTTCATAGCCGCATCCGGGACATGTTCCCGCCACATAACGGTCCGCCAGAAACATCTGGTCGTGCTCACAGTAGGTCTGCTCACTTTCTTTCTCTAAAATCATATCGTTGGCCTCCAGATCCCTAAAAACAGACTGGGTGACCTCGGTATGCTCCGGATGAGAAGTCCGTCCGAAGAAATCAAAGGAAATATTAAAAAACCGATACACCTCGGCGTGAATAGCATGATATCGGTCACAGATTTCCCTGGGGCTTACTCCCTCCTCTCGGGCCTTGTTCTCGGTTGCCGTACCGTATTCATCGGTGGCGCATACATAAAGCGTTTCATAACCCGCGCTCCTGCAAAACCGCGCGTAAACATCCGCCGACAAGACACAGCCAATGATGTTACCCAGGTGCGGGACGTTGTTGACATAAGGCAAGGCCGATGTAATTAATTTTTTCTTTTTCATCCGGTAATTGATTGTGATCGTTGTTTGATTAATGATGATTAGACGAGAGGGTCCGCGCGGTTTTTCCTACTGGATTGCGAGATCGATCAGTTCGGTCGGCTCAAGTATCAAGATGATCTCTCCACTGCCTAAAATGGTGGAGCCGCCTATACCGGGTATCCTCGCCAGATAAGACTGCAAAGGCTTGACCACGATTTCCTGCTGGTTCCAAAGATCGTCCACCACCAAACCCATAACGCGTTTGGCGACCTGAACAAAGACGATACTGACCACCCGGTCGGGATCAGGTTCTTTCTCCTGAAGCCCCAATAGTCCCGCCAGCCGGGAAACCCCGATAATATTTCCCCTGAGGTTGATCGCTTCTTTTTGGTTTAAAAGCTGAAGCTCGCTTTCTCTAACTTCGATACTTTCCTTGACCGATTCAAGGGGAACGGCGTATTTCTGTTTCCCGTCGATGATCAACAAAGCGTCGATCACGGCTAGGGTCAGGGGCAGTAACAGCCTGACCTGGGTTCCGCTTCCGACCTCGGAATCGACTTCGACGGTTCCGTGCACCTTGTTGATGTTGGTCATCACCACATCCATCCCGACACCTCTGCCGCTGATATCAGAGACTTGCTTGGCGGTCGAAAAGCCCGGATGAAAGATGAACTTGTTGATGGTTTTATTATCCAGGGTCTCTGCCTGATCGGGAGTCACCAGTCCAAGGTCAAGCGCTTTTTTAAGGACTCTTTCGGTATTGATTCCAGCGCCGTCGTCAATGATATCAATTGCGATGACGCTTCCTAAGTGACTAGCCTTGAGAATGATGTTGCCTGTCTCGGGCTTGCCGGCCTTTCTCCTTTCATCGGCGGACTCGATACCGTGATCGCAGCAGTTGCGGATAATATGCACCAGCGGATCGCCAATGACCTCGATGATCGATTTGTCGATCTGGGTATTCTCCCCCACAAGCTGAAGCTGGATCTGTTTATTGGTTTTGCGGGCGATATCCCGAATAATTCTGGGGATCTTCTGAAAAACCGTCTTAACCGGAATCAGCCTCATATCCATCAGTGTCGTCTGGAGGTCCTCCGAAATCCGGCTGAATGCGTTTTCAACCCCCCTGAGACTCGCGATGAATTCCTGAGCTTGTTTTTTCCCCGCGATCTCACCCAGAGCGTGATTAAAGCTGTTTCTGACAATGATCAATTCCCCGATCAGATTCATAAAGGTATCCAACCTGTGCGACTCAACGCGCATGGTCTTTAATTCGGTGTCGATAGGTGTAACCGCTTTATTGGCCCCTTTCACGTCCACCGCGTTTTGCGGCGGCGCCTTTTTAGCGGGAGCCTCAGCCTGAGTCGGTTTCGCGGTTTCGTCCGCCACTGGCGCCGTAACGATATCTTCTTGATTTTCTTCAAGCTGATTGAGTTCACTCAAAAGGCGCGAGAGATGGCTGGCGAATTGGGATTTGACCTCTTCGTGGTTTTTCTCAAGTGACAATAGGCTTAAAACCATATCGGCCAGATCATGAGACATACTTGAGACTGCGTTCAGTCCTACCTTGCCTGCGCTTTTGGAAAGCGTGTTTAATGAGCGATGCAACATGGTCAACTCATCTTCAGGGATAAGTTTATCAACCAATAGACTGCCTAGATGGATAATCGTCTCACTCTGCTGGGAGCTGACGTTCTTAAAAGCGTCCAGCTTGTTACTCCCGCTCGATTGAGCCGCCGGTTCTTCTTTTTTTACCGGCTCAACCGTTGATTGGTGATCTTCGTTTAAAAAAACTTTTAGCTGAGCGATCACATCCTTGATATCGATGATATTCAGATCCTCACCCATCTTCACCATAAAAACCAGAGTTCTTAAGAGGTCCACAGCCTTTAAAACCACGTCGGCCATTTCGTTAACGTACTTCTTTGGCCCTTTGCGGAGTTTATCGAACAGGGTCTCCATCACATGAGTCAACTCGATGATCTTTGTAAGGTTGACATAACTGGCCGTGCCTTTGATGGAATGGATACCCCTGAAAATCTCTTTGATGGCTTCTCCGTCCGCTGTATTCTTTTCCAGTTTGAGCAGGTTCTGCTCGATTTCCTCTAGATGCTCTTCCGCCTCAAGCACAAATTCCTTGGCCAGATCGTAGGAAACGCTTTTTGAATCTTCTTCGACTGGTGGTTTTTCAGAGATTTTTTCCTCAGCGGCCTTTGTCTTGCCTGGGAGCTGCGCGTCAGGCGAGGTACCTGTGATCTCTTTGTTTTGGATGATCTGTTCCAAAGTTTCGAACGTCTCATCGAGAGAATACGCGGATTTGGTCTCTTCGATCAGCTCAAAGACCATCAGTTTCAAAAGATCGATCGCTGGTAAAAGAACATCAAGCATTTCCGAACTCATGGAGAGTTCCTTGCGGCGGATCATATCGAAGATCGACTCAAGCTTATGGGAAAGCTTGCCGATATCATCAAGCCCCATAAACCCGGCCGTGCCCTTAATTGTATGAAGCACACGAAAAATCCCGTTGACGATATGGGTGTCTTCGGGATTGCTCTCAATCAAAAGCAGGTCGTTTTCTATCGCTTCAAAAGCTTCGTGGGATTCTTCCACAAAACCCTGAATCAGATCGTTCAGTTCGTTTTCCATTTCCCGCCAAACATAATTGCATCCATTTTAGCCTTACTCCAAAAGCATCTTCGCATTTTCAATCAACACGTCCGACTTGACCGGCTTGAAAAGATATAGATTGGCGCCTGCCTTAAAGCCTTTCATCTTGTCTTCGGCCTCGGCTTCGGTCGAAACAATGATGATCGGAACTTCCTTGTACCCATCCGAGGAACGGATTTCCCTGCAAAACGTATAGCCGTCCATCTTAGGCATATTGATATCCACGATCAACAGGTCGAAATTCACGCTCAAGGACTTCTCAAGAGCGTCATACCCGTTTTCAGCTTCAGTTACTTCGAAACCGGCTGATTTCAACATCACCGAGTGTAGATTCCGCACAATCGGAGAATCATCGATTACCAATACTTTAAATGACATAATACCATTATGATCAATGTTTAAAATTCCAATTCCTCAATCGCGAGCTCAACAGCCTCCACTAACTCCCTATCTTCGGAATCCAGTAAATTTTTTAATTCCGGTATCGCTTTCTTGTCCCCAATCTTTCTTAAGGCCTCAACTGTCTCCAGTTTCACCCAGGACGAAACGTCTTTTAAAAATGGTAGGACGCAACTTAACGCATTAAAACCATCAAGTCCAGAGAGGATTTGAATCAACTCCACCTTTTCTCTTTCCCTCGGGTCTGAAACGACAGGTAAAACCTGTGTGATGAACTCAAAGAGCTTCTCGTCTTTTTTTAATGAATTCAACGCTCTTACCGCTTGCACCTGGACTTCCGCGACGGGATCGTTGAGCCCTAGCCGGATATGGTCGAAATCAAGCAGTGCCAGATTGCCCATTACCTTCAAAGCGATCACCCGAATATCGGGGTTGGGGTCTTGAAGAGCGTCAAAAAATTTCTGACTGATCTCCTCCGGATGATGAACACCGAAATACTCGAAGGCCATTAGCCTTTCCGCCGGACTAAATGATTCCAGATAGGGTTTGATTCTCTTGTTGCCCTTTTCGCTACCGATGTGAATCAATGCCTGGTCTACCGCGTCATGCACCTCAGGGTCTTCGTCCTTGATCTTTTGAATCAAGGCCTCGACAAACTCCTCTCTTTCCAGTCGTTCCATGGCTTGCGCCGCGGACTTTCTTACCATGGGCTCCTTTGAGTCCAGTAGCGCGATGATCTGATCGACTGGCACATCCTTCATCGTTCCCTCAAGTTCATTTAAGGCGGCGCAACAAAGAATATCATCCTCTGATTTCAGGAACCGGGTGACCAGACTCAGGTTTTCCTCGCCACCGAGTCTACCTAAAACTCGAATAGCCGAGATTTTCTGCTCAAATGAAGTGCTGGCGTCATCTAATATTTCTCTGATATCCTTCATATCTTCGGGATGGATTTGTTCAATAGCGTCAATCGCCGCGTCCCTGATCGTCTCGTCGTCACAACCCAACTGCCCATAAAGAAAAGGCAATGAATCCTGAGAAAGAAAATTACCCAGGATTGAGATCGCCTTGATCCTCAGCTCGGTAGAAAAGGCCGTACCCACAAAGTAGATAGGCTGCAATCTCTCATCATCAATAAGGTTGAAAAAATCATAATCCTGATTTTTCTTAACGATTTCATGGATCGCGTTGATAATTTCACTGCCCAAAAAGGCCAGATTGTCCTTATCCAATATCGCCAGAAGAATCTCCAAAGCCTTTGGATCGCCGATCCTGGCCATAGCCTGGACAGCCGTGATCTTGACCATCAGATCCTCGTCCTGAATCATGGGAAAAACGATGTCGAAAGCCTTTTTGCCGCCGATTGAGCCGATGCTTCTGATTACGGCGCATTTCATCCAGATGTCGGTATCTAAATATTTCCCCAGAACCGGAAGGTGTTTTTCGTTGCCGATTTCACCCAATCCATCTGCCGCGGTCGAAGAAATGTTCACATCGGGATCGTCCAATGCCCTCACCAGCGCTTCCATGCTTTTTTCACTGCCGATTCCAACCAGCGTGTCCACCGCAAATTTCCTGACGTCTCGATCATCGGACTTCAGCTTCTCCTTTAATATCGGCAGAGCGATTTCACCTAACAGGCTTAATATCTCGACCGAATGGTTGCGAAGCCGAACGTCCTCCGATGCCAAATTGGGTGCGACCAACTCAACCACCTCTTCGCCCCCTATCTTGACCAAAGCGTCAGCACAGGACTCAGCGACCGCGATCGAAGGATCGGTTAAACCGCCAACCAAGGGAGCAATTCCTTCCTTATGCTTACCGTAACCCAAATCCTCAGCCGCGTAGCGGCGAGTCATCTCATCCCCGTTTCGCAGATCCTCGATAAACTGGGTGACCTCATAAGGATCGAATTTAGCTTTATCGTTCATAACCTGACCCTCGTTAATATAGAAGATACCATAATTTAAATTATTTTTGATAAGATAAGGACTTATTAAACTTGACCAGCTTGAAAGCCGCGCTGAGTTTTCCGACCGACTCGGAATGACCCAAAAAGATGAATCCTCCCTTGTTCAAGCTGTCATAAATCCGGTTGACCACCTCTTTTCTGGAATCTGCGTCAAAATAGATCAATACGTTGCGACAAAAAACAAAATCCATTTCAGAAAAACGCCTCATCTCCCGGCGATCCATTAAATTTACCTTTCTAAACTCGACATATTTTTTGGCCTCGTCATGGATCTTAAATAAACCCGACTCCTCCACGAAGTATTGCGATAAAATTTTCGCTGGAATATCCTTGACCGCCCGCCGATCATAACAACCTTTCCTCGCTTTTTCCAATATGTAATGATCTATATCGGTTCCCACTATCTCGATTTTCCACTTTGAAAAGTCCGGCACATTTTCCTTGAGCAAAATATAGACCGTATAAGGCTCGTCTCCTGAAGAACAGGCCGCGCTCCAAATCTTTAGACGAAAATCCTTTTTTTTCCTTTTTTCAGCCAATATCAAAGGCAGTGCTTCTTCGGCGAAAGACTCAAGCTGGGGAATATTCCGGTAAAAATAGGTCTCATTGGTCGTCAAGGAAACGATCAACTCATCGAGTTCCTTTTTATCCTCGGCAAACTTGATTAAACGGTAGTATTCTTTCGCGGAACTGGAATTAGTCGCCTTCATCCGCTTGGTGATTCTCTTTTCGATGAAATAAAACTTATTCTCATCAAAATAGACCCCTGATACTTCCAATACCAGATCCCGGATGGGAACGATATCTTCGGCTTTCAGCGTTAAATTAAACTCCAATCCCATAAACTATATACCCACTATTTGCTTGACTTTATCCATAATATCCCGCTCATGCAGGATAAAACTGGCTCCTCCCAGTTCAACCACTTTTCCTGGCATGCCGTACACCACGCAACTCTCCTCAGACTCAACGATCGTTTGCCCACCCGATTTTTTCAGATTGGTCAAGGCCTCGGACCCGTCCTGACCCATGCCCGTCAACATGATTCCCAACCAGTGTTTCCCAAAACATTCGCTTAAGGAATCAAACAATACGTCCACCGAAGGTTTATAGATTTTTCCTTCGACCTCCTCTTGGGTCTCGATCAGAAAAACCCTCTGGCCCCGGCTTTTGATGATGGTATGCCTGCCACCCTTGGCGATATAGATATGCCCGGGTTGAATGATTTCTCCATCTTCGGCCTCTTTTACCTTTAAGGGGCAAATCGAGTCCAACCTCTTTGCGAAAGAAAGCGTGAAATTCTCCGGCATATGCTGGGCGATAATTATCACCCCGTTAAAATTTGCGGGCATTTCCGGCAATAGCCGCATCAGCGTTTTTGGCCCCCCGGTAGATACTCCGATCCCGATCACCTTGCCGATCGACCAGTTTTTAAGCACTTCGACATCGACCGGGCTAGGAACCGCTAACGGTTTGACCTTCGGAGTGATTAACGGCTGTTTTTCAGGCGTCTTATATCTCTTCGAACGGGCGGCGGTGCGAATTTTCTGGCGGATAATCTCCCCCTGGACCGCCATATCAAGCGAGACTGCGCCGGATGGCTTGGCAATAAAATCAAAAGCGCCGTGATTCAAAGCGTCCAAAGTCTCCTCTGCCCCTTCATGGGTTAAGGCGCTGATCATTAAAACCGGAACCGAATGCTTGGACTTGATCACCTTTAACGCCTCAATGCCATTCATTTCCGGCATATTAACATCCATCGTGATCACATCCAGATCCATCGCGGATACCTTTTGTATCGCGTCCATCCCGTTTCTCGCTGTCGCAACGACCTTCAGGTCAGTGTCTTTCTCAATGATCTTGGTCAACTCGGACCTCATCAACGCGGAATCTTCAACAACCAATACTTTATATATCATCAGATATTATCTTAATGTTATTAAACTGATCCCTGTATTACAACTAGTCCTTAAGTAAAAAACTCATTCGCTTTCAGGAGATCCCTGGCCATCTTCCAACTCAAGCATTTTCAATTCCTTAATCGTTTCTTCGAGATCCTCTTGAAGATATACCGGGTCTTGAGCCTGGGATAAGGTGCGCTCCAAATCCATCAAAACGACAATCTCGCCGGTCTTGTCGTCCTTTCCCATTCCCTTGATAAAAACATTGCCCTTTTGAGACAACAAGTCAGAAGGGGGTTCAAAAGACGACATCAAAACCTTCCTGATCCCGATGACTCGCTCCACGATCAGCCCCGCCACCTCCTTACCTGTATTGACGATCAAAAATTTTGCGAGTTCAGGATCGAAATCGTCACTTTGATGTTCCACCAGTAGCGGCAGATCGACGATCGAGATCACGTCACCGCGAAGATTAATCACGCCCTTGATATAGGCGGGTGCCTTGGGAATCGGCACAATTTCTCTTATAGGTATGATTTCATTAGTCATCATAACGGGTATGGCGTACCTTTCCTCAGCCAGTACAAACTCCAAGATAGGAACCTCCTCCTCCTTGATCCTTTTCAACTCCAGTTCTTTAGCCTCTTTTACTTCATCGACCTCGTAGTCTTTCAAAAGACCATGTTCCTCGAAACTAAAGAGCTTTTCGAGCTTCAACAGCATGACGATATTCTGCTTCCCCCCCCGTTCCAGCTTAAATACACCTCTGATTTGCTCTTGCTGTTTTACGCTGACGTTGACCGGAGGCGGCATGATCTCGTTTTCTTTGATGAGATAGACCTCCTTGACCTGATCGACGATCAAGCCGACCTTGACCTTTTGAACTCTGATGATGATCACCAGATTGCCTTTACTGACCTCTTTCTTTTTCAATCCCAGCCGTTCACCCAGCCTCACGATGGGAATCGCTGCTTCCCTCAAGTGAAAAATCCCCTCGGCAAAGTCGTCCATCTCCGGCACAGGCGTGATCTCCGGAAGGAGAATGATCTCCTCGACCATGAGGCTCTCTATGGCGAACTGTTCTTCCTGAAGCGAAAAACCAACCAGAAATATTTCAGGTATCTTATCTTCGATCTGCTCAACCTCTTGCGACTGAGCGTCTTTGGCTGTAATCTGGATTTCCTGGTGAATGAAGAAATCATCTTCATCAACTATTGATTGTTGCTTTAGAAGTAAAAGAATTTCATCGTCAGGCATCTGATAGGAACCCTGGATAAAACCCTGTTTTTCCGTCGCGACGAATCGGGAAGCCGTGCGGATATCCTTTCTGTTGATATTGGCGATCATCTTGATCTTATCAACCAAAATACCCAGCTTGAGATTATGATTTTTAATCACGATGACTCTTGAATCTTCCGTATCCTGATGTCCCTCACCGCCAAAACGGGAGTTCAAATCGATGATCGAAATCACTTCACCGCGAAGATTGATAATGCCCTTGAAATATTTCGGGGTTCTGGGAATCACCGTTGTCTTTTTAGGGATGATGATCTCCTCCACACACATTATATCGACACCGAAAAGCTCTTCCCCAACCCCAAAAGTAATGTACTGGACTGTCTGGTCGGAAATGTTTTCGATAACTGCGGGAACCGCTTCACTCATTCAAATCCTTATCTTGTTGAACTGGGCTGATATCCGTTTTTCATAACCAATCTCGGCAACACCTCAAAACCATCAAACAGGCCATCTGAACGCAATATTATCTGGCAAGAGCGTCAAAAGGGAATTACCGTTAAATCACTTTATACTTGAAACCTTGTTTTGACAAGGTTATTATTCCAGTGTAAATCACTTTTTAGTGATAACGCCTCTAACTCATTTCTCTTTTCCTGTTCAACGCATGCTTGAAAATCCCTATTTGGATCAATGTGCTTTTCGCGTTGAAAAGGTTTCCGACTCGACGAAAGGAGCGCACCCTTTAGAAATAAGGCTCTCAGCGAATTTCTCCTCACCTGCCAGAATCCGCGAATTTCTAAGCGGCAGAAGATGCGCCCACGCCGCACTTTCCAGCCTGGGATATCCGATGTTCGCTATTTTAAGACAAAAGGACCGCTCTCCTGCCTGGCCTTTTAATATCATCGGTGACATCAGCCATAGCTCCGAGTTGGCCTGCGCTATCATCGCCAGGCCCCATCTGGGAATCCGGGGTCTGGGAGTCGACCTCCTGTCCTTGAGTCGAAAGATCAATCCCGGGGTCATCCCCAAAATACTCAGCGAACAAGAAAGGGATTTGTGGCTGCCGGGAAAAGACCCCTTCCCCCTAAATGCCAAAATCGCTTTTTCGGCAAAGGAGGCGATCTTTAAATGCTTCTACCCTTTAAATAAAATCTATCTTGATTTTATGGACGCCGAGATTCTTTTTATTAAAGACGGGATCTTCAAGGCGAAGATTCTAAAAAATCCTTTTAACCAAAACGAATCCCGCCCCCTTGAGGCGCAAGGAAAGGTTCAGATAGAACAGGACCATATCCTGACTGCCTTGCTCTGGAAAGATGAGCCCTGGACGGATATAAAAGGAGATGGTTTTTAAGTGGGGGGATAAAAAAACACCGCTTTTTATGAAATTTACTCAAAAATCATAAGAAGCGGTGTTTTAAAAGATGTCTTTGGCAAAAGAGCCTAGCAAGGCTCTATTTTTACTTAGACGTTTTTAATTGACCTTGGACAGGTACTTGGCGATGGCCTTGGCTGCGTCCTTATCGGTTTTAGCGGCCAATGGATTCGCCTTCATAGCGGCAGCCATACCGTTTGATCTTTTGCCACTCATGATATCCATGATCTGAGTCTCCAGATATTTTTTCTTTTGACCAGCCAGGTTTGGATAAGTTGGCATCTTGGATTTGCCATCAGGTCCATGACAAGTTGCGCAACCATTAGCCTCATAAAGCGCTTTTCCGTCAGCAGCCATCACAGATGGGACTGCAAAGCCGACAACCATAGCGGAAGCGACAATCAATTTTGCAAGTTTTTTCATATCTTCCTCTTTTAAGTAAATAATTTAAAATGCTGTGTTTGAAGAAGTAATACCATCGAAACGACATTACCACCTGAATTGGTTTTGACAGGTTGGTTCCGGTCATCACCACCATGTTATGGCGTTTACTTGAGAAATTTTATTTTGTCCACAATTTGTTTTATATTTCGATCACATTAATGATGTAATTTCCAATTAAGAGTTCTTTCCAAATATCCTGATACCGACTTTGACTTTCAATAGAGTCACCCTGAATTAAAAAGGAGGTTTAACGATCCCTTTTTCAGTGATGTAGCCCTTGATCAAAGATCTGGGTGTCACATCAAAGGCGGGATTAAAGACCTTAACATCCTCGGGCGCGGTCATAACCCCTCCAAAGCCCGTTACTTCTTCCGGATTTCTCTGTTCGATCGGGATTGACTCTCCATTGGGCGTTTTTGGATCGATGGTCGAATAGGGGCAGGCCACATAAAAAGGGATCTTGAAATAATCCGCCAGAATCGCCACGCCAAAAGTCCCGATCTTGTTGGCGGCGTCCCCGTTGGCGGCAACACGGTCAGACCCTACGATCACCAACTGGATCATCCCCAGCTTCATCAGATGAGCGGGCATGTTATCGCAAATCAAAGTCACGTCCAATCCCGCCCGGCTTAATTCCCAACTGGTCAGGCGGGCGCCCTGCAGAAGCGGTCTCGTCTCATCCGCGTAAATCTTAAATTTCCGACCGCGTTTGTTGGCGTAATACATAGGAGCCAGTGCGGTCCCCAATTCCGAGACGGCCAGATGCCCGGCGTTGCAATGGGTCAAAACTCCCATACCCTCTTCTATCAGATGCTCCCCATGCTGACCGATCAGGTTGCAGCACTCGATATCTTCCCGATGAATCCTAACCGCTTCGAGTTCCAAAAGATCGAAGATTTCCTTCGCGTCCTTCTTGCTTTCTTCGTAAGCCCTTCTCTCCATGCGGTCCAAGGCCCATCTCAAATTCACCGCGGTCGGTCTCGCCGAATCCAGATATACCGCCAAATCAGACAACTTCTTTAAAAACAATTCCGCCGGCAGACCTAGATGCTCCCTCAAACCCACCAACAGACCATAAGCCCCGGCTATCCCGATCGCAGGCGCGCCGCGGACCTTGAGGTTTTTTATGGAGTCAAAGACCTGACTGACCGTGACTTGCTTTTCAATGACGACTTCACCCGGCAGTCGGGTCTGATCCAAAAAACTCAACTCCCCTTTTTCCCAACTGCAAGCCCTTGGCAGGTCCAGGCTAATCCTTTCTTTCCCGGTCATATCCTTAAACTGGATTCCTTAACATTATATTTTATTCTAAAAACCTAACAATCCCTCTAGCCAAAACAAGTGATCTTTTTTATAATATAAATTAACCTATTTATTAACTCAAGCTGGCACAATTGCAAAGCGAAATGTTTTTTATGGCAATCTGAAGATTGACAGTTTAAAGCGGTGATGTTAAATTATTAGCACTCGATAAGAAAGAGTGCTAACTTTTCTGTTTTATGAAAGCGACAGGTACGCATGAAAGACTTGATCAAAGAAAAAATGGACCAGAGAGCTAATTTAATTTTAGAGCATATCATCACTATCTACGTTCAGACAGGTGAGCCGGTTGGCTCCCGTGCCCTTTCCAAGAAGCTCAATTCAAAGCTTTCGGCCGCGACCATCAGAAATGTCATGGCGGACTTGACCGAAATGGGTTATATTGTACAACCCCACACTTCGGCGGGACGCATCCCTACCGACAAGGGATACCGTTATCACGTCAACCGGATCGCCCAGGAAAAGCCCATGGATGTCGCTCCCCTCAAGAACGGTCCGTCAGGAACGCAGCCCATCAGCCTGGAGGAAATTTTACTCAACGCGATCAAGGAACTCGCGCACATAACCAGTTACGCCGGTTTAGTTATCGCTCCGCAGCCGGCCTTGTCCAGACTAAAAAAAATCGAGTTTATCCATCTCAGTCCTACCCAGGCGATGGTGGTGCTGATCACCCAAAGTGGTCTGGTCAGAAACAAAGTCATTCACTTAAGGGAGTGTCCCGATCAAGACTCACTGGATAAAATGAGCCGGGTTCTTGATGATCTATTCTCCGGCTTAAGTTTGATGGCTATCCGCAACAAGCTGGTCGAGACACTGACGGAGGAAAACAAATCTCACAGCAACCTTTTGGCGCTGGCGATAAGGCTGGGAAAAAGGGCTTTTGACATCAAGGAACAGGGCGATCTATTCATTTCAGGTCAGTCCAACATGTGCGCTTATCCCGAATTTTACGACCAAAGAAACCTAAAGATCATTTACGAGATACTGGAAGACAAGGACACTCTGGCCGACATTTTGGAGGAAGCCATAACCCAGGACCACATGCAAATCAAAATCGGATACGAAAACAAGCGAACGGGGCTGGATCACTGTAGCGTCATCACGACGACCTATGGGAACCGAAACTACAATCTCGGGTCCATCGGAGTTATTGGCCCGACCCGCATGAACTACCCAAAAGTCATCTCTGCGATCGGCTATACTTCTCAGAGACTAACCTTTGCGGTCAGTCATTTTATCGAAAATAACGACACCTAACATATTTCAAACATGACTTTTTTGGAGGTTGCGTGAGCGAAGAAGCTACACACTCTCATGAAGAAAAAGGATTATTAAAAAATCACAAAAAAACCAAAAAAAGTAAGCTTTCTTTTCCTAAGATAAAAATGAAATCTCAGACAAATCATAAGAAAAAACAAGAAGAAGTAAATGCGGCTTTGGCGTCCCAGGAAAAGCCTGATTTATCCAAGGCTGAGGCTGAGGAGGACGCGCCGATTTCAAACGAAGAGGAAGAAGCCGTCTTTTCCCCCGAAGTGGTTGAGGATGAAGAACCGAACGGGGAAACAGCCGAGAATGAAATCATCGCATTAAAAGAAAAGATCACAGAGCTGGAAGACCGTTATGTTCGATCCGCGGCTGAATTCGAGAATTTTAAGAAACGGGCGGCTCAGGAATTAAAAACCCGGCTGAAGTTTGCGGCACAGCCTTTGGTTCAAGATCTCATCACGGGTATGGACAATTTGGAAAGGGCCATTGAGCAGGCCAAAAATCATAAAGACGAACCATTATCAGAACTCCTACTGGGGATCGAAATGGTGCAGAAACAGTTCTACGAAGCTTTAGAGAAAAACCATGTCGAAAGAAGTGTGCCCGTTGGCGAACCTTTCACCCCGAATCTTCATGAAGCCATGGGGATTTTAGAGACCGATGAAGTGGAGCCCGATCATATCGCGCAGGTCTATCAGGCCGGTTATCAACTTCACGATAGGGTCATTCGCCCAGCGATGGTTCAGATCGCAAAGAAAAAAAATTAATCCAACTATCTAATAAAAGAAAAGTTTAAATAATTATATTCAACTTAGGAGAAGAAAATGGGAAAAGTGATTGGCATTGATTTGGGTACGACAAACTCCTGCGTTGCGGTTATGGAAGGTGGAGAACCCAAGGTAATTACCAACTCCGAGGGCAATAGGACAACCCCTTCTGTCGTCGCTTTTACGGATTCCGGAGAAAGACTGGTCGGTCAGGTAGCAAGGAGACAAGCGATAACCAACCCCGAGAAAACGATATACGCGGCAAAAAGACTCGTTGGAAGGCAGTTTAGTTCCAAGGCGGTCCAAGACGATGTTCACTCCTTAAGCTACAAGATCAGCAAGGCATCCAACGGACTGGCTCAGATCGATATCAACGACAAGCATTATTCACCAGCGGAGATCAGCGCCTTTGTCTTACAAAAAATGAAGCAGACAGCCGAGGATTACCTGGGTGAACCTGTGACCGACGCTGTCATCACAGTGCCGGCCTACTTTAACGATGCCCAGAGACAGGCTACCAAAGACGCCGGAAAGATATCCGGACTGAATGTTTTAAGGATCATCAATGAGCCAACGGCCGCTTCACTGGCTTATGGACTGGACAAAAAGGAAGAAGAGTTGATCGCCATCTTCGATTTGGGCGGCGGTACCTTCGATGTTTCCATTTTAGAGATTGGCGATGGGGTTTTTGAGGTTAAATCAACCAACGGAGATACTAAACTCGGGGGAGAGGACTTCGATTTGAGGATCATCGACTTTTTGGCCGAAGAATTTCAAAAAAACAACACCGTTGACCTTAGAAAAGATAAAATGGCCTTGCAGCGCCTAAAGGAAGCCGCTGAAAAAGCCAAACACGAACTGTCTTCTTCGACCGAAACCGACATCAACCTGCCTTTTATAACAGCGGACCAGACCGGCCCTAAGCATCTCAACATCAAACTGACCCGCGCGAAACTTGAGCAACTGGTCGATGATCTCGTGCAGAGATGCCTGACACCCATGAAAGCCGCTTTAAAGGACGCCGGGGTAACCACAAGCGAAATCAGCGATGTGATCCTGGTGGGGGGAATGACCCGGATGCCCAAGATCGTCAAGACTGTGGAGACCTTTTTCGGCAAGCCTCCCCATAAAGGAGTTAATCCAGACGAGGTGGTGGCGATCGGCGCCGCGATTCAAGGCGGCGTGCTAACCGGTGATGTCAAGGACGTTTTGCTTTTGGATGTCACCCCCTTATCCTTAGGGATCGAAACCTTAGGCGGCGTTACGACCAAACTCATAGAGAGAAACACCACCATTCCGACCAAGAAAAGCCAGGTCTTTTCCACCGCAACCGACAGCCAGCCAGCCGTTAGCATCCATGTGGTTCAGGGAGAGCGCGAAATGGCCGCTGATAATAAGACCCTGGGTCGTTTTGAGCTGGTAGGGATCCCACCCGCGCCAAGAGGCGTTCCTCAAATCGAGGTCACCTTCGACATCGACGCCAACGGGATCGTCCATGTTTCCGCTAAAGATCTCGGGACTGGAAAAGAACAGAAAATCCAGATCACGACCTCCGGCGGTATCTCCGAGGAAGAAATCGAAAAAATGGTGCGGGAAGCTGAGCAGCACGCCGAAGACGACAAAGGCCGCCGAGAACTGATCGATCTAAAAAATCAGGCCGATTCATTGGTTTACCAATGTGAAAAGACACTCAAAGAATCCGGCGAAAAACTCTCCGCTGACGAAAAGTCCACCATTGAGGAAGCCATAACAGAACTCAAAGGCAGTATGGGAGGCGAAGACGCTCCGAAAATCAAGGACGATATCGAAAAATTGACCCAAGCGTTCCATAAGGCGTCTGAAAGTCTTTACAAGGCATCAGCTGAAAACAGCGAGCAAAGTGACGCCGCTACTGGTGAGGGAGAATCCACAGATGGCAAGGAAAGCAAGGATAAAAAAGGCAAAAAAGAAGACGTTGTCGATGCCGATTTTGAAGAAATTAAGGACTAGTAAAATCCTTTGCCAGACAGCCTGAAAAAAGTTTTCCAAAAGAAAGTCGAGCGGTTCGATATCCTTGTCGTCTTTCTTTTGGATTCGGACTTTATCAGGTTAACGCATTTTGTCGAGGGGACATGAAAACCTCTTATTTACCGGATTTTTAAAACCATTTTTAGTCACAAAGGAAGGTTTTGGCCAAACGCGATTATTATGAAATATTAGGGGTTTCAAAGAGTTCTACACCGGACGAGATAAAAAAGACCTACCGCAAGCTCGCCTTGAAATATCATCCAGACCGCAATCCAGGCGATAAGAAAGCTGAAGAGAGTTTTAAGGAAATCTCCGAGGCCTACGAAATCTTATCGGACCCCCAGCGAAAAGCTCAATACGACCAGTACGGTCATGTCTCAGACCAGTTTAGAGGCGGCGGCGGTAACCCCTTCGACGGAAGCGGTTTCGGGGATATGTTCGGTGATGTCTTTGGCGAATTTTTCGGAGGCCCGCGCCGTCAAAGAGGATCAAGAGGCGAGCCGGGCGCGGACTTAAGTTACAACATGGACATGACCTTTGAACAGGCGGCCTTTGGATACTCGACCGAATTGGTCATTCCCAGGATGGAGACCTGTGACAGTTGTCACGGCAGTGGAGCCAGAACATCGAAGGACATCGAGCCTTGCCGGGTTTGCGGAGGTACCGGCCAACAGAGGATCCAGCAAGGATTTTTCAGCGTGGCGACCACCTGCAGCAGTTGTAGGGGAACCGGCAAGATCATCCGGACACCTTGCGCCAAATGTCACGGACGGGGGCGGGTCAATGTCCGTAAAAAACTCAAGGTAAACATTCCGGCGGGCGTCGACACCGGGGCCAGAGTCAAACTGAGCGGAGAAGGCGAAAGCGGTATCAATGGCGGTCCCAGCGGCGATCTTTATTTAATGATCAATGTCCTGGATCACCCTATCTTCGAGCGTGATGCCTACGATGTTTACTGCCGGGTGCCCATCAGCATCACCCAAGCGTCTCTCGGAAGCGAACTGGAAGTACCCACTCTGGAAGGCAGAGCACGCCTGGCGATACCGGCTGGCACTCAAAACGACCGTATCTTCCGATTAAAAAACAAAGGCATCTCACGCATCCACGGCGGTGGCAAGGGCGATCTTTTTGTTCGCATCGTTGTCGAGATTCCCACTAATCTCAACCGAAAACAAAAAGAATTGCTGGAGGAATTCGGAGCCATTTCGGAAGAGGACAGCACCCCCATGAAAAAAACCTTCATGGCCATGCTAAAAGATTTCCTGAGCTAATGACCATGGATTGGCTGACCCTTATTGCTAACCAGCCATGGGAAATACCGGAATTCTTTGACAGCCGGAAATAATTGCTGTAAATAAGTCCGTTAAAGCGACCAAGTTTTATAAACGACGGGTCTTCATTTCCGATATGAGTCAAAAACAATCTCTCCCAATATATAACCGCCAGTCACTGACGCTTTATACCGACCTGTACCAGCTAACCATGGGCTATGGTTACTGGAAGCTGGGGATCGCCGATAAGGAAGCCTGCTTTATCATGACTTTCAGGAGCCATCCCTTTAACGGCGGCTTCAGTATCTGCTCTGGATTAGGCCCGGTCTTGGAAATTCTCGCTGATTTCAGCTTCGAGCCTGATGACATTGAATATCTCTCAAGCCTCAAGGGTAGCGACCTTCAGCCTCTTTTTTCTAAGGAATACCTTTCTTATTTAGGCGAACTTAAACTAAGCGTTGATATTGACGCCATGGAAGAAGGCAGTGTGGTTTTTCCGCATGAACCGCTTTTCAGAGTCAAGGGACCCATCTTGCAGTGCCAGATTTTAGAGACCCTGCTTTTAAATTTCATCAACTTCCACTCTCTCATTTCGACCAAGGCGGCCCGGGTTTCCCACGCAGCCCAGGGAGAGCCGGTCATCGAGTTCGGAGCCAGGCGGGCACAAGGAATCGACGGGGGACTCTCCGCCAGCCGAGCCTGTTTCATCGGGGGATGTTCATCCACCAGCAACCTGCTCGCAGGGAAAATCTATGGCATCCCGGTTCGCGGCACTCAGGCTCATAGCTGGATTATGTGTTTTGACAACGAGCTTGAGTCTTTTGAGAAGTACCTGGACTGCATGCCGAATAACGCGGTCTTGCTGATTGATACCTATGACAGTCTCAACGGACTTAAAAACGCCATCGCCGCCGCTAAAGATCTTAAACAAAAGGGATTCAACCTCAGCGGGGTCAGGCTAGACTCTGGTGATCTGGCCTATTTGAGTATCGAAGCCAGAAAAATTTTGGATGAGGCCGGCTTTCGGGATACCCAGATTGTCGGTAGCAACGATCTGGACGAATTTATCATCAAGTCCTTAAAGGAGCAGGGCGCGAAGGTCGTCGTCTGGGGAGTCGGCACCAACCTGGTGACCGCATCGGGGCAGTCTTCCCTCGGAGGAGTGTACAAACTCTGTGCGATCAAGGAAGAGGACCAGTGGATTCCCAAGATCAAGCTCTCAGAACAAACCATCAAGATCAACAATCCCGGAATCCAGCAGGTACGCCGCTTTTACAGCCAGTCAGGTGAACCGGTTTCAGACGCGATCTACGACGAACTCTCAATGCCTGAGGATAACCGCTGGGGAATTATCGACCCCCTGGATTCGCTGCGTTACAAAAATATCAGCAAATATGATCATTTCAAAGATCTGCTTGTGCCTGTCCTTCGAAAAGGAGCGGTTGTCTATCAAAGCCCAGCCTTGACCCAGATCCGTCAAAAATGCCTGGACGATCTTAAAGCCTTTCATGACAGCATCAAGCGCTTTGTTTTCCCGCACAACTATCCCGCCGGACTCGAAAAAAACCTTCATCAGAAAAAATCTGATCTGATTAAAAAACTTAGAAACAATTTATGATCACTCATATCTCATTGTATTGTTTATTATTTAATTATTATTTAACCTGAATTATAAAACAAAACCCCAGAGAGGTTATTAATTAAGGAGGGTGGTTAATTTCTTTTTTCTACCTTCTTTTAATTCAGGGATTTCACGAAAAAGAGTCCTTGCCGATGCGAAATAACTTGATTTATCATCTTGAGCCTTTACAATTTATTTATCTAAATAAAGATCATCTTTGATCATAAACCCTTTCTAAATGATATTCCGGCTGGATTTATAAGCCTTGTTTAAGGGTTTTCTGGCCTCAGTCAAATCAAACTAAGCTAATTTTAAGCGGCAATGGAGTTCAACCAAATATTCTGTATCCTGAAACGATCGGAACAGGAATATTATCATTCAACTCAACAACGATCGAACCGTTTTTCCAAATTATCCCCCATCAAACAGCAAAAAATAAATGTCAGTCACGAAAATCAAGTCAAATTCGTGGCGGATCTGAAAAAACTGACCCAGGAATTAGGGCTGAAGGTCAATTATATAGCCGCCACTGATATGGACCGCGTCTCTCCCGGTAAAAACGACCTTATCATCAGTTGCGGAGGCGACGGGACCTTCCTGTCTTGCGCTCAGCATTACCAGAACACTTTTATCTTAGGCATGAATTCCGATTTCAGCCATACCGTGGGGGTTGGTAGCGCGGGAGCCCTGACTTCGACGAACTGGACCAACCTGAGGCAGAACCTCCAAAGCCTGCTTGAGAAAAACTATTTTATCGACCAGTGGAGCCGCCTACAAGTCAAGATCAACGGGGAGTTAATCCCTCGACTGGCGGTAAACGACATCTATTTCGGCCAGAAAATCGCTTATCAAACCTGCAATTTCCACATTACCCAGTCCGGAGTCCAGGAGGATTTCGAATGCTCGGGCGTTTTGTGCTGCACGGGAATGGGGTCTCACGCCTGGTATTACAACGCAGGGGGCAGCCCTTTTAGCAACGAGATTGACGCTTTCGGCTTTAAGGTCTTATTTCCGAACCTTAAAAGAAACCTTCAGTTCACCTCGGGGATTGTTTCCAACCGAAACGAACTGATCATATTTTCAGAAGGCGATGACTACATCTTGTCTTTCGACTCGCGAGAGGATGTTTTGACGATGGAACTGGGAGATGAGGTGAGAATTTTTTTGGCACCGGACAAGGACGTTAGGGTGGTATCTTTTTACCCCGCGTAATTTGGGGTTGGTCCCTCTGAATCCTTTAGTTTGTTATTCGAATTATTTTTAAAATCATTATTTGGAAAAACCATGGTTGGACAACTGAGAATTATTTCCGGCAGCAGCAATACGGAGTTTACCGACGAGGTCTGTCAACTGATCGGGATTCAAAGAACCCGCATCGAATCCATCAAGTTCAGTAACGAGAACATGATGGTACGGATACTGGACAATATCCGTGAGAGCGATACTTTTTTGATACAGACCTCCTGTTCACCCGTTAGCGACAACATTATCGAGAATTTTCTTCTTTTAGACGCGCTGAAGCATTCATCGGCCTCGCGCATCACGGCGGTGTTGCCCTATTTCCCCTATGTGCGCTCTGACAAGAAAGATCAGCCGAGAATCTCCATCGCCGCCAGACTTATGGCTAACCTGTTTCAGACCGCCGGAGCGCAGAAATTTCTTACGATGGAATTCCATTCTCCCCAAATACAGGGCTTTTTTGATGTGCCGGTCGATCAGCTCATGGCAACCACCGTTATTTGTGATTATTTTCTAAAGAAAGATCTAACAAACTTCGTCATTGTCGCGGCCGATGTCGGAGAGGCAAAACCTTTGGGAAGGTTCGCCAACCGCTTGAACCTGCCAATGGCGATTATCGACAAACGCCGCCTGGGAAATACCGATACCGTGGTGCCCACGCATCTGATCGGGGATGTCAAAGGCAAGCACGCGCTCATCATCGACGACGAGGTCGCCTCCGCAGGTACTCTTTGCAAGGCGGCGGAATTTTTGAAGGAAAAAGGCGCGAAATCAACCACAGCCGCAGCCGTTCACCCCGTACTCAGCGGCAAGGCCATCGAGAAGATCAATGAGAGTAACTTAACCGAACTGGTCGTCACCAACACAATCCCACTGGGAGACAAACAAGAGCGCTGCAAAAAGCTCAAAGTCCTAAGCGTCGCGCCCATTTTCGCTCAGGCGATCCAGCGCATCCACAACGGAGATTCCATCAGTGTCCTGTTTTAGTCTCTTGTACATAAATTAGGACAGGATTTTAATTGGAGTGTATTTTAAATTTCCTCCGATCATAAAACTGATTTATTATGAGAGATGAAAAAAATCCTGGTCATTGATGACAGCGCCTGCTTCTAAGTCCCTTGGGACACAAAATCATCACCGCGCAAAACGGTATCGAGGGTATCCGAATATGCCTTAGGGACAGTCCTCTAATCGCTACGGTTGATCTCGACCCGCCGAAACTCAACGGTTTTTCTATCGCTAAAATCCTGAGTCTCATCAAATTAGGAATCCTGCTTTATTTTATTTCCTCCATTTAAATCGAAGAGAAAAAAATAAAGGAATTTGGGAATGTGGTCGGTTTTTGTCAGAAAAAAGATTTGAATTCGCGACTTTTAGACGAGATCACAAAACATCTCGAGCCCAAATCAAGGGTTTTTTATGATATGGGGCATACTTTGAACCGAGAGGAAATGCTGGGTATTTTGGGACGTTCTGACCGAAAGGGGATCTTGATCGTTGAAGATTCAAAAACCACGAAAGGAAAGGGGATCTTCATTCCCGGCCAGGGATTTATGAGCGTGGAAGAAAAAATCGTCTCCCGCAAAGAGCGCTTAAATAAATTGATGCGAGATCAGAACAAGAACGAAGGCGTTTGGGTAGAAATAAGTTTTTAACCGACGTTTCGAGAACAGTGATCGAAAAAGCCCAAAAAACCTTCGGGAATCGGGACGTTCTTTGAAAAAATATAAACTTCAACCTTATGGAGCAAAAAGGTTTTATTTTCCGTGCTTATTAAATTAATGAGGGGTGGAAAAGACGGGAAGAGGCCCCCCCGCCTTAAGAAAGATTAACGTTTCATCTGGATCATGTCCGCGATGATCTCGTCGCTGGTGGTGATGGTTTTGGCGTTGGCCTGGAAGGCTCTTTGCCCTTCGATCATCCTGACGAATTCGTTGGAGAGTTCCACATTGGACCTTTCCAGTGATTTCGAACGGACCGAACCCATACCGTTATTATTTGGATCACCATCTATCGGGTTGCCCGACTCGAAGGTCTTGGCAAAGAGATTTTTTCCTCTGATCGCCAGATTTTCGTTCGCTTTGAATTTAGCGAGCGAGACCCTACCCAAAGCCTTGGTTTTCCCTGAATCGAAAGAACCATCGACCGTGCCGTCTTCCCTGACCACGATGCTTTCCAGTTTGCCGGATTTCATTCCATCTGCAGTAGCAGTGATAAGCCTGAAATCATTCGCGAATTGCGTCAAACCGTCCACGCCGGTTCTGGCATCCCGCGGATCGTTCGGGTTACTGCCCTTTCCGAAGAAAAATCCGATATTCTGAACTTCTCCGGCTCCCTTAAACTCGATTCCTATCTGGGAGGAACGCATGCCATCGGGTTTGTTCTGCATAATCATTCTGGCTGGTCTGGGAGGTTGACCCGGTGCCGCCTGAACCGGCGGGGTTATCACGCCCAACTGATCTGAGACCATTCTACCGTCATTGCTGAAACGGATAAAGCCGCCTCCGACCGCCTTCATGACACCGCCGAAACCGTTTTCAAGTTCTTCGCCAGGCGTGAGAACCATCCATTGCCACTGGTTTTTAACTTCGGTTCCCGCTACGGGTTGACCGGTCGCTGGATTGATTCTGGCGGGCTGATCGGGAAGCTTTCTAAAGACCACATTGAGGGAATGTTCACTTCCCTTGTTATCGAAAACCGTTACGGAGGTTGAATAATTGTACATATCCTCCGAGACGTTATCATAATCAACTTCGGTTATTGGAGGCAGGGTTTTTGAATCAAGGTTAGCCGCCAGATTCACTCCTGTTCCCTCGACCGTCCCGTCTCCTGTGGGAGTCGGTGGATCGATCTGATCCAGGACGTTTAGTTTCTTTAGAGACCCGAAGGTATTGTTGGTTTCCTGGCTGATATCCTTGACCTGAAGAAACATTCCTTCCTGGTTGACCAGGAAGCCTTGCTTGTCATAGGTGAACTGCCCGGCCCGGGTGTAAAAGGTATTCCCGGCCTTATCCTTGACGGTGAAAAATCCGTCCCCGTCGATACTAAGATCAGTTTCCTGGTCGGTGATCTCGAAAGCCCCCTGATTGTGCAGGGTCTGAATATTCTTGATGTTCACCCCCTTGCCGATCTTGCTTCCGCCTGCCACGGATGTCGAGAGTAAGTCCTCGAAGTTGACGCGGTTCTGCTTATAACCAACGGTATTGACGTTGGCGATGTTACTACCGACCACGGTCATTTCGTTCGAATAGGTCTTAACCCCGCTTGAGCCGGAATATAATGATCCGATCATTAAAAACCTCCTTG
Source organism: Deltaproteobacteria bacterium (assembly GCA_029881655.1). Taxonomy (GTDB): domain Bacteria; phylum SAR324; class SAR324; order XYD2-FULL-50-16; family XYD2-FULL-50-16; genus JAOUME01. The sequence goes on from JAOUME010000008.1 coordinate 39,795, forward strand.
TGATTGATCTTTTAAAAGCATAATTTTTTCAAACGATGTTCAATTATGCTTTCGTAAAATAAAAAGCCACTTCCCTGTGCCTTCTTGTATTAGTAATTATCTTGCTGGAAAATACCGCTTTTTATTTCATCATCTTCTTTGATTCCAACCCGTCTTTATAGGGCAGGGGTTTTGCGTTGCCGAAAATATTCTCCGACGAATTATCGATCGACTTGATCTTGTTGATCGGAACGAACTGGTTATGAGTTTTAACCCAGGCATTTCCATCGACATAATCGATCTGGGAAACCTTGCCCTGATTGTAGATGCTGATATCTGCCTTGGAACCGTCGGCCCTCTCCGCGATGAAGCGGATTTGGTATTTGCCTTCGGGCATCATAACTCCGAGATCATTTTTACCCTCCCAGATAAACTTGTGCTTGCCTTCATGCACATAGCCCAGGTTTTCCTTATAGACAGGCGAACCATCCGCGGATTCGATCTGAACCTTCAGTTCTCCGGTATCTTCGTTTAAATCATAAAAAACCGGTCGTCCACTTCCCTTGGAAAGCTCAACTTCTTTGGACTCGATGAAGATATCCTTTTCCAAAAGGTTCAAGGACTGCATCCTCGAGATACCCGATTGGGTGGCATTTAAGGCTTTCATCCCGCCGTTGAGATTTTGGAGCTGTTCCATGCTGCCGAGTTGTGCCAACTGGGTCATCATGGCTCCCCCATCCATGGGGTCAACGGGATTTTGATTGCTCAACTGGGTTAAAAAAAGGTTCATAAAATCTTCCTTGCGCAATTCACCATCCTTGGATGTCGGGGTAGTCGTCTGATTCCTCAAAAGACTCTGTGCGTTGGAGATTTTATTTTGTGTATCCAGATTCACGTAGTTCTCCTAATAATTAAGCGTAAATGTTCAAACCTTCATCCGAATTGTCCTTGGCCACAAAGCTCGGGATGGATTCCGCGGTCTCAATGGGTCGGGTTACTCCGGATTTGGTTCCGACAGAAGATTCCAGTGATTCGTTTTGCTTCCCCTGCCCATGATCCATGGAAAAACCCATACCACCTTTGGCGGCCTCATCATTCAGGAGGATCGTGAAGTGTTCGATTTTGACTCCCTGATCTTCCAGTCCCTGCTTCAGATGTGACATTTGGGACTCGATCAGCTTTTTGGCATCGATGTTATCAACCTTCAAAAGCCCCTGGAGTTCATCGCCATTTTTCTTCAGACGTATTTCCAGCTTACCTAAATGCTCGGGGTTCAGCTTGATGACCAGTTCATTTTTCTGATCATTCAGCATGAGCCTGATTTTACCGACCACGTTTTTGATATTGGCCAGGTGCTGTTCCTGCTGGACCTGGGCCTGTCCATTCTTAACCTGCCGCTTTGTTGATATCCCGGTTTTCTCGGCGGTGGCGTTTGTTGAAGCGTTTTGACCTTGGGCGCTATCCAATGGGGCGATCTTCATACCGGATTTTTGGGTCGCGGAGACTCCTTCCGGTTTCGATCCGGTTGCCCCGACCTGTCCGGTCTTGGCTTCCTGATTTTTCTGTAAGCCGCCCGTTGCCAACCCGGCACGATCCTGCGAGACCGTTTTTTGCTGCATCATGTCCCGGCTCAACATCGAGAAGGAATCTAGATGAGCTTTGTTGGAGGTTTGGGCGGCTTTCATTTCTGAGTCCTGGGGTTTTATGATCGGCTGGTCGCCGGTTTTGAGATTGGAATCGGTTTCTTTTTGTCGAAACTGCTCAAGAGCTGAGCGATCCGGCTGGCCATTCTCATCTGTCACCAGGGTTGGATTAATCAGATGGGGATTTTTTATCGTTATCTTTTCTTCAACCGCCTGATCGAAACTATTATCCTTCAACGATTTTTGCTGATTATGAAAATCCATCTGACGCACCGAAAGACTTTGCTGACTCTCGTCAAGCTGGCGGATCATCCTGGATTCCATCAGGTTTGCCGAAACGCTGTTCTCATTTTGAAACCTCTTTAAAAACGACGTTTCCTGCTGACTGGCCTGCTGGATTCCCTTTTCGACAAAAGCCGTCGCCACCATTTGGTCCTGGAGCATTTGATCCAAAATATCCGTTTCCTGCTTTTCCTGGGTTTGATGATGGCTGAGTCTTTCCTTCTCGATGACCGAAGCGTCCTTTTTAATCCACGAGATGTCGTTCTCGGCTATGGAAAGTTCGCCCTGAAATAGATTCGCCTGGATGGGATCGAGCTTTTGACTTTTTTGCTCGGGTGAAAGAACAGCTTGCTGGTTGTTGATTGGCAATATATTCATTTAATCTCCTGCCTTGGAATGTTCAAGTCTTCGTCCCTGAAAACCCATATCATTTAAAAAAAGATCCTATTAAATAAGATCCTACTTAATTCCCGCTTCTTCCCTGCTTTCGGTAAAACGGGTTACCTTTTCAGTTATATCCACCGCCACTTTTGGATCAAGCAGTTGCATAACAGCCGACGCCTTCCTTGGATTCATCCTCATCAGAATATGTGTCGCGGTCTGACGGTCCATCTTATTGAAAAAAACCACCGTGTTCTCAGGCGTCATGGTCTCGTAATACTTAACCATTCTGGAAATATCCTTCTCATCCATCTCCTTTCGGGAGACTCTTTGTACTTCAATCTCGTTGGCAAGGCTTCTCATCTGGTCGAGTTTCTGTTCGATCCTCTGCGAGAGCATTTTCAACTCTTTCGTCTTTTGCTGATAAAGTTCCTCTTTTTGCTTGAGTTCCTCTTCTCTTTTCTTCAAGGCGTTTAGAACAGCGATTTTTGA
>JAOUME010000240.1 GCA_029881655.1 Deltaproteobacteria bacterium
GGGGCATTTGGTGGTGCAACTTACCTACTTTATATGTTGTTTACGTTCCTTTCCGCCAAGAAGGTTGCAACATCGAGATTAGACACGCAAACGACTCAATTTGCAGAAGGGATAATGTTTGTCTTTGTTGGCATCTTCTGCACAGGGCAGATGGCGGGCTATCTCATTGCCCCTGAATACTGGCTGTTCATCGGGGTAGGCATCTGTCTCAGTGCAAAAAAACGACATCATTGTTATTCCTATGCCAATCTTGCCGGGGATAGGACGAGAATATGTACCGGATTTTGATTTCCGCATACGCTTGTGAGCCGGGACGTGGAAGTGAAGGGGAGATCGGCTGGAGTCTTGTCCACGAACTTGCCAAACGGCACCACGTTTGGGTATTGACTCGTGCGAACAATCGTGGGACCCATGAGGTGGCGTTTGCTAAAGAAAAAAAGCCGGCCAGCCTTAATTTTATCTATTATGACACACCGGAATGGGTGCGGTGCTACAAGAAAGGGAAGCGTTTTTTTCTCATCTACTATTATTTGTGGCAGTTCGGTTCATTCTTCGCCATCCGCCGTTTTCTTAAAAGACAACAGATTGATCTTGTCCATCATCTGACCGGTGGTATGGACTGGATGCCGTCTGGTCTCGCTCTTCTCGGCCTTCCATTTTTGTGGGGCCCGGTAGGCGGTGAAGTGGTTCACCCAGAGATTCTACGGACACTCCCTTTTTCGTTACAGTTGAAAGAGTTATTTAGGAAGTTTGTTCATTTTTGTGGGAGGGAGTTGGATCCCTTTGTGCGATTAACCGGACGCCGAGCACGAATAATTCTTTCACATACTCCCGAGAATCTACCTAAAAGGTATTGTGGCAAAGTCAGACCTTATGTGCAAACAGGTATTCTGCCATCAGAACGTTTCGCCAAGATGAAGGATTCTATGGGGCGTGCTGATAGCTTTACAGTAATTTTTGCAGGAGAGCTAGTGCATTGGAAGGGCGCGGCATATGCGTTGGAAGCCTTTCTTCGTTTTGCACAAAAAAGAAAAGATGTACGTCTTGTCATGGTTGGTGACGGACCATTACGCCCTCAGCTCCAGCAGCAGGTTGAACATAGTGGTCTTAGCGAGCAGGTGGAGTTTAGTGGGAAAGTCGCCATGGATGATTTACTTGATGTTTTGGTTAAAGGGGATGTCTTTCTATATCCGAGTTACCATCATGGACTTGCAACTGTTGTATTGCAAGCGATGTTAACAGGTTTGCCTGTTGTTTGCCTAGAGGGAGATGCAGTAAGCAGAGCAGTTGATGAAACATGTGGTTTTGTTGTCCCATTAACGAAGGGAGGGGATTTTATTCTAGGAATTGAATTGGCCCTTGAACGCCTTTATTTGGAAGAGGGTGTTCGGGTTAAATTTGCACTGGAGGCACGGGAAGCTTCAGTGGCTAAGTACTCATACACTACCATCGCATCTGGGTATGATGAGATATATCGGCAACTCCTAGAATCTCAAGGAGATTTAATTGCAAAGGCAAACTAATAGTTCAGATCCTTCAGTCTCTGTAGTGATTTGTGCATACAATGTTGAGCAATATCTAGAAAAATCAATTCGTAGTATCTTGACGCAAACATTCAATAATCTTGAATTGATAGTCGTTGACGATGCATCTACTGATGATACCGCTGTTATTGCGTCTGCCGCAGTGGAAAAGGATCACAGGGTTCGCCTTATTCGTCACTCAGAGAATAAAGGGCTCGCACACGCTAGGATGACTGGATTGGACAGTACTAGGAGCGACCTTGTTCTTTTTCTAGATGGTGACGACCTCGCTCTTCCAGATATGCTAGAAAAGCAAGTCGAAATAATTCAAAGTGATTCTAATATAATTGGAGTCGCAACGTATGCGTATTATATCGGGGACGATGACTCGAAAAAATTAGGTATTCAAAGGATCGGCCCCACCAGTAAGAAAAAATTCATGGATATGTACAAGGAAAGCAAGCTGGTATTCTTGCCGGCTACCACACTTTGTCGAAAAAAAATGGTCGTTGAAGCAGGTGGTTTTCGTTTAAGTGGGCTACCTGTAAAAGGTGGGGTTCGTTTTCAAGATTATTGTGATGACCTTGATCTGTGGTGCCGGCTTTCTGACCTTGCTGCTCAAGGTAAGTATTTTGTAACAATTCCCATTCCCCTTTTTCTTTATAGGAAGTCAACGGGTTCTATTTCTGCAAAAAACGTCTTTGTTATGCAGCAGAAAATGCGTTGGATCAAGGATTGTTTGAAGCACCGTCGTGCGGGGATTCAGGAGAGATCTTTTCTTGAATATCAAAGGAATAGGTCTCTTTTGAGAAAGCTAGATAATCTTCGAGAGGATTGTGCCGCATATCTATATAAAGCAACAGCATTTAGCTTTTTGCAGGGCAGATATTTTAAAGCTTTTTTTCTACTTTTAGGGGTTTGTGTCCTGTCCCCTTTTTTGGTTATTCAGAAAGTTAGAACGCAGAAAATAAAGGTCGATTCATGCTGGACCCGGAAACATGTCTAAAAGATTTTCTTGATGACCTTTTTGCAGAATATAAAGCGAAAAGAATAGAATATTGTCTGCTTAGAAATTATGAGTCATTACCGGAACGACTTGATTCTGCTGATATTGACATCTTGATTTCATCTTCAGCGAGAAAGAAGAATAGGGAAATAATAAAAAATATTAGCGTAAATCATAATGCACTTATCTGTAGTCTCTATGTTGATGAAAGATTTGATCAGATCACTTTGTTTAGGAGAATTTCTTCTAAGCATATTTTTTCGGTGAAGCTAGATTTTTATAGTTTGCAGCTATATGGTGTGCGCCTATTGTCTGAATCTGATGGCCTTGCATCTCGGATCGCGTATCGTAATTTTTATGTAGCTAGTGATACATGGCAGGTTTTGGATAAATGGTTGTTTGGCTACCTACTAAATGCGCCTTTGCCAGAAAAATACCATGAAAAATTTCAAGAGGTTTTTTCTAATAATTATCATGCTATGGCAATCAGCCTTTCCGGTATTTTTGGGGAAAAGCGGGCACTTCAAATTTGTGAAACAGTATGTAAGGCTGGATTCTCTTGCCTTCCCAAAGTTGGCAAATTGGAGCTATTGTGTATTTTGTCG
>JAOUME010000241.1 GCA_029881655.1 Deltaproteobacteria bacterium
AATAATTTTTATGAATTCAGTCTCGATAAGAACAAGGTTCATGAATTGGCCAGGGATCTACCGATTAGTCCCTGGGAAGTGGAGATTGGTGGGTTGGTTAAGAAAAAAAAGAGGGTTGATGTATCGGATCTGATTAAACTTTTTGGAACCGAACAGCGTATTTACCGTTTTCGGTGCGTTGAAGCCTGGTCGATGGTGGTTCCCTGGGATGGTTTTCCCTTCAGCAAGCTCCTAAAATGGGCTGAGCCTTTAAGTACTGCCCGCTATGTTATCATGACGACCTTTTATTATCCAAAGATCGCCCAGGGCCAAAGAAATCCGCTTTATCCTTGGCCCTACACCGAGGGGCTCAGTCTTAAGGAAGCGGCAAACGACCTGGCGTTTTTGTCCACGGGGATCTATGGGGAGAAGCTGCCGCCTCAAAACGGAGCGCCTCTAAGACTGGTTGTGCCTTGGAAGTATGGTTTTAAAAGCATTAAATCCATCGTTAAGATCGAGTTTGCCCGGGAACAGCCTAAGACCTTATGGCATCAACTCGCGCCAGCGGAGTATGGTTTTAACGCCAATGTCAATCCCCAGGTGGATCACCCCAGATGGTCCCAGGCGAGTGAAAAACCGCTGGGAAGCTGGTTTAATAAGATCGACACCCTGATGTTTAACGGCTATGAAAAAGAGGTGGCGAGTTTATACCGCGGCCTGGATTTGAACAAAAATTACTGATCTGCACTAATAAAAAATAAAATCAGGATGTTGAAGCGATTCGAGCGAGTTATCTTTACCAGATGGTTTGTTAATTTATGTTTGGTTCTGCCCGCCTTTTATCTGGGTGGTCTGATCATTCTCGGGCGAACGGGCGCCAATCCCGTTGAGTTCATTTTACTGACCACCGGGGATTTCGTCATAAAAATCCTCCTGGTTCTGCTTTGGATATCACCCTTAAGAGTGATTTTGCCAAGGCTGGTATGGTTAAAAAAAATAAGCGGTTTTAAGAGACAGATTGGAGTGGCTTGTTTTTTATATGGCTTGGCTCACTTTTCGATTTATCTTCTTGATCACATAAGCAAGCCCGGTGTCTTCGTCGATCAACTGATAAAACCCTTTACGGCCGCGGGGTTTTTGGCCCTGTTGATCCTGTTGCCATTGGCGTTGACCAGTTTTAATCGAGCGGTTAAGAAATTGGGCTATAAAAACTGGAAGAAACTTCACCGTTTGGTCTATTTTTCGGCGGTTCTGATTTTTTTTCATCTGCTTTTAAAGGAAAAGGATGTTTATATAAAAGCCACGACGCATTTTCTGCCTTTGCTGTTGGCTGAAGGCTACCGATTCTATCATTTCAGAAAAAATCTTATAAAACTTTAGAGATCAAAGGTGGCTATGAAGCTATCAGACCGGCTTTGATTATAAGACAATCATTAATCCAGCAAAAAGCTCACGCAGTTTTTTCGCTGATAAGATCTTTACTCGGAATCGGTTTGAACCTAGAATAGAATGCATATTATAATCAGGTTTAAGGAGAAACTGATGAATGGATTATTAAAGCAAAAGAAAACCGTTATTTCAACAATCCTGCTGGCATTGCTGTTTTGGGGTTGCAGCGAAAAGACGCAAGACCAGCCGGTAGGTCAATATCAGGCAACCAGCGATCCTAGCATATCGATTACTTATGACCGCCTTTATCTGGATCAAAAGATCAGTCTTTATAATAGCGCTCTGGATATCACCACCGACCAGCTCAACTCGGTGAAAAATTCCACGGCTCCATTAGAGGGTAAGTTATTGAAAAAAGGAAAGCCTGTCGATGACGTTGCCTTGAGCTTTATCGGCGAGGTCAACTCCGCTTCCGTCTCTGGCGTTGCCCTGCAGGCGACCGATGTGGCGATCAAGGGCAACAAGGCCTATGTTAGCTACAACATGGCCGGGGATGAATTTTTAGGAGCGCTTCAGGTTCTGGACATTTCACAAAAACTCAAGCCCAAGATCGAAGCGGAAATTGTTTTTTCCGATATGGAACTCAACGCGGTTTACGTGAAGGGAAATCAGCTGTTCGTCGTGGGCGCGGGCGACAGTTCAAAACGGACTTTGACATCTCCGGCCGTCTTGACGGTTTTTGATTTAAGCGGCGGTCTGCCCGATACTGACGTTAAGGTGGTGGATCTGCCGAGCTTTGCCGCGACCGACGTTATCGCTCAGGGAAAGTACCTCTACATCACCGTCGGGGACCAAGGCGGCGGGTTGGTCAGGGTACTAGCCAGTCAGCCAGAAAGTTTTGATGAGACATTTGATTTTTACGCGGTCGATGATGCCCGTTCGGTGGCCGTGGAACAGAAAACATTGGGTGTGCTTAAAGGTACCGACGGCGAGGTGCGCTATTTCGATACCGATATACTCGGAAATCCAGCGGTGGATTTGTCTCTGGTCTCACCTTTAAGAACGGTCTCAATGCCTGGAACCGCCACGATTATCCATTCCAAATCCGTGATCGACATGCCGGGAAACGTGACCGTGATGGCCCTTGGAGATGGCGGGGTTATGGCTTTGCTCACCGATTCGACCAGCGACCAAACGATCATCGATATTCCGGCCTTGACCGGCGTGAGCGGGCTTACCGATGCCGTCACGGTGAGCAACGCGACGAGCGTGAACCAGAACCTGCTTTTTAGAGCCAATGGCGAAGCGGGAGTCGAGATTTTTAAACTCTCCCAAAACATTCGCTCCGTCAAAGAAGGCGATCCGCTTACCGTGACGAAATTGGGATCTTTGGCTTTTGGATCGCTTGAGTCGGCCAACGGGCTTTACTACAGGAAAGGGCTCTTGTTTGTGGCTGACGGTTTGGGCGGAATGAAGATCGTGGAAGTTGACCGGAATATAACCGCGACAGCCGATGAAACCGAAGACGGTCTCGAACTGGATCAGGACGAAGAGGATGCCTAGTCTGGATTTGAGATGTTTTATCGCGAACCGCCACTTAAAGTACAATGGCGGTTTTTTAACGACGCTCCTGGTTCTTTTGCTTTATACCTATCCGGCTTTCGCGGCGGAAATCGGTACCAGCGGGGATATCCGGTTCATCGGACGGCTTCACGGCGACAGCGATAGCATCGGCTCAGAAATCACTTTGGAAAAAAAG
>JAOUME010000242.1 GCA_029881655.1 Deltaproteobacteria bacterium
GGTGTTTTTGGATGGGAGCAAAAGGGAAGGTCCAAAGCGGCGGACGGCTCAGTTTTTTAAGCTACTGGAAATAGTTTTTCCCGAGAGCTTTTTTGGGTAGCCTGATCTGAGCCTCGGGAAGCTGGTTTAGAACCCACTGAACAAAACTGTTGCTGTTGGGTCCGAGGTAGCGGTAATGGTCTTTCTCGGGATAATCCTTGGCCTTACTCAGCAGGAATCCGCCTAAAAACTCCGCCTGGTCCCCATCGAGATGACCGATGAGGCTGGCGGGCCAGGTCGCCTTTCCTTTGAGGAAAAAGGGGAGTTTGATGATGCCCGTTTCGGGCGGGAAAAGGTTTTGGTGGACATGTCCCCAACTGGTTTTACAGACGGAGGGGCGGTGCCATACTTCCCAGCGGTTAATTATCCCCAGCCGGTCCTTGGTGACGATCCAGCAGTGAACGGCCAGAAGGTGAAGGGGAATGTCGATCGGAGAGCTTAAAACCCAAAGCTGAGGATGAGGTGTTTTGATCAGGAGTCCCATGATTTTCCAGGGCGGTTTGATTTTTTCATCCGGAAATTTTGGGATGGTTCGCGACGGATATTGAGCTAACTTCGGTTTAAAAGTAGCTGATTTGTTGTTTGATCCGTTTATAAAGATCGAGTTTTTTCTGGATCGGTTTTTTATCAGCGTGAATAATTTCTTCGATCATACCTAAGAACTTTTCTTTCTGAAAGGAAGTCAATCCGAAATTCAGATCCTGTATAAAGCTGTCGATCCTTTTGTATTCATCGGCCCTGGAGATGAAAAACCGGTCATAGTCCATTAAGACTCTCTTATAAAAGGCCTCAGGGTCGCCGTAATCTTCCTTCCAGCTTTGATGGAGGAGATTTCTGCAGACCGTGTATTTTTTTTCGGCGTCAGAGCCGAAGTTGATCAGCATGATCCCGCACAAAAGAGTCAGCTTTAAGGATTGCTTGTCGAAGATTTCAGGCAGGCCTTTGGGAGGAGTTTGAGCTGCCTGTTTCTTCAAATGGTTTTCCAGGAAGCAATCGAAAAACTCGTTTTGCAGTTCGTCCTCTTTCTTGGCTACGTTGCTGGCCACATGGTTGGTTTCGAAGCTGTTGGTGTTAACCCAGATTTTCAGTTTGATATCTCTCAGGTCGATCTTTTGATTCTGGATAAAGTAAGACAGGGTTTTATGCAATTCCGGAGCGTGAAAAAAATCGAAATAGGACCTGTTGAATTGCTTGGCTCTTTCATGCAGGCTCGGGTTTTCGATCTCGTCGAAAAAAACCGTATTGAGGTTGTCCCTGTATAAGAAAGAGACTTTGCCGAAATTCAAAAGATTGATGAAGATGAAAAGTTCTTTTATCTTTCTAACCTCGTAGAGACAGTCGCGGTGATCGACCTTTTTTTGAGGGAAAAGTCTTAAGATCTGAAGCATCATCTTTTCGACCTGGGCCGGATTGATAAAGGCGAACTGGTTATCGCTCTGATTACCCAGATCCATGTGTTTGCCGTCTAACTCCAGGGAGGTGTATCGTTCCTTGAGGGTTCCCTCGTCCAGGATGCCGTAATAGCCATTGAAGATACAGTGCGCCAACCCGCTTAGAAAACCGGTGTTTTCAAACAGTACCGCCTGGTCTGGCAGTTGATCCAAAATATCAAAGGTATCAAACCGTTTTCCCATGCCCGAAGCCTTTTGAAGCGATTTGAAAAACCAGCCGGATTTTCCCATCAACCCTATTTGAAGCCGCCCTCTGGGGACCATCAAGTGTTTTAAGATGGTTCTTTTTATGGTATTTTCCTTGGGCTCGAAATGTTCCTGATAGTAGTGATACCAGATGTCGAACTCCTCTTTTTTCTCGACCTCGCCCTCCAGCCTTTGCTCGATTTTCTTTTTAACCCGTTGGATCAGCTTTTTAAACAGGTCGCGCATGGTTTCCTCGAAGTGATTCACTTCCGAAATTTCACCGACAAAGATATTTTCAAGCTGTTTGCGACGGGCAGAGTCGGGAGGAAAAGCGAATTTAAGGAAGTCACTCAAGACCTTCTCCCGGTGGGAATCCATTTTTTTGACCGAGCCGGGTTTGGTAAAGACATCCGAAAGACGGACGTGCAGCGCGAAAGCCAGATCGATGATCGCGGAGATTTCGGTTAATTCGTCCTTCTTGATTTCAGAAACGTTGGCCTGTTCGTTATAGCTGATCTTAAGGGCTTTATAGCGCATCCACCAGGGATCAAAGGCCAACTCGGGAAAGGCCAGCTCAAAATCCGGCAGTTTCCAGGAAGGCAGAAAGGGGCTGTTGACCGGGATCTCATCTGTCTCAGGGTTACCCGCGATATAGTCATCGAGCAATCCGGGATTTTTAATCAGCTGAATGACGGTTTTCCCTGTATCCTCCTCCAAAAAAGACTCGTAGCGAAAGAGGTTTAAAAGCGCTTTGGGGAGGTTGCCCGAAGTGGCCTTGAACGCTTCCCAGTAGAGCGCGCCGTTGTGCCTGGCTACGTAATCGACATCCAGATCAGGGGTGGGTCCCTGGTCCATCATGCGGTGCTTAAGGTCTCCGTAGATCCGGTTTAAGAGGTCAAAACGGATATAATCGATGATCTCGCCGTAGGTCTTGGGGGCGTTGTTGATATCCTGGTGAAAGATAAAGTGAGCCGGGATAACGGGGGTAAAATAGATTCCGGGCATCAGGGTATCGTAGTTGAGAATCAGCTCGTAAGCCGAGCCGGATGATTCCTTGGATTCCAGAGTGGAGCTGAAGCGCCCCTTTTTCATATCGATTTCCGAAAAAGGGAAAAGATACAACTCGGCGGCCGGAAATTTCAGGTTCACGTATTCCTGGATCAATTGAATTCTTTCCTTTAAAAGGGATTCTTTGGTTTTCTTGATCGATGCGCTTTTCACGCCGGTTATATGCTTGATCAGATTGATGATTTCCTTGGCCAGTTGGGTTCTGAGCGTGGGGTTGTCGTTCTCGAGCAGCATTTTTATATTGAGATGCTGCTGGGTGATAAGGTGCCTGTATAGGATCGGAAAGAGTCTGGCGGTCTTTTCGCGGGCTTCTTTTTGGAGTCTGGCTTTGGTCTCGGGTTGCTGAGCCTGATCTGGCGTGATTTTTTCCTTAG
>JAOUME010000243.1 GCA_029881655.1 Deltaproteobacteria bacterium
TTTGCGTGATGAGTGTTTGACATATATACAGAATATGCTGTTTTGCCTGTTCCCTTTTCGCCAATCAAAAAACTAGTTCCAGGATTACATATTTTTTCAAGCGCATCGGTTTTTATAAATACATGATTGAATAAATCCTTGTTTTCCCGTCGTTTGTAATTCTCTGCATCGGTAAATCCTAAAGGTAGCTCTGAAATCTTCAGCATATTACCCCCTCAATTTAATGATTTATGTCGTAGAATCAGCTATGCCCAACGTCCTGCATAAGAGGTTGACAGCCCGGCAGGGCTGGCAATCCTACTTAATGCAATTGTTAAAATATTTTTCTTTCATTTCATATAAATACTGCTGGTGAGACCCCAAACCTTTCACTCAGCGCTTTAATTTGCCGAGAGTTTAAAGTGCGTTTTCCCGATAGAACCTCTGAGACAACTCCCTGACTTCCTATTTCCTTCATGTCAGATTGTTTTAAACCATGTTCACTCATTAACGCTTTTAACGTCTGACGGGGGTCGCCAAGTGGCTCTGGAACATGTTGAGATTCGTAGGTCTCGACCAATGTCCCCAAAGTCTCCATTAATGATGCCAAGGGATGTTTTTCATCTTCTCCAACTTCGTCTATGATGCTGTCGAGGAATGAAACTAACTTCTTATATTCTTTTTCATTATGGGGGACGGTGAATACATCTCGCACTACCGGCCACACTTTGGCAATTTCTTTAATTTGAGTATTCATAATATTACTCCTTCCACTTATCTCGGTCATATTCGGGATGAGTCAAAACATGCCGAATATAGACACGCTGGGTATTGTAATGAATAGCTACAATTAATCTGGCCTTGTTCCCACCAATATTAAAAATGGTAAATTTTCCAACTTGATCTGCGGTCGAGAACACCTTTCGCAACTCTGCAAACGTATTAAATTTACTGAGTTTGATTATCCGGTACCAACTTTCAAGACTACTTTTGCATCCAGGGTGTCTTTTTGCAAAATCCAATAATCTTTTCCGTGTAATTATATGCATGCATTATCGTAAATCTCAGAACGAGATTATGTCAAGCGAAATATCGCAGGGTGAGATAATAATTGTTTTTCATTTTAACGCTGAGTTAAGCGGCGCGGGGAAAGAATTAATATACCCCCCATCGCCTATCGGCCGCTTGAACGACTTGTTCAAGTCTAGCACCCCTGTCAATTATATGGTGTAAAGTACATTTTGCCTTTATTTTGGATAGGCAACCTAGGAAGTATCGAAGCTACATTTTCCATACCCTCTTTCGCAACACATCGCAAGAGAACTCATTATACTGAAGAAACGGGTCACGATCATATAAGGAAAAAGGCGGCCGGTCTCACATTTTGGGCAACCCATGCGCCAATCGTCTGTTAATTCTTTTTTTTCTTTATCAGGCTTTATTTGCAACAAATGTTTAATAAGCTGCACCTTGGTTTTTCGGCGCCCATTTGCTAAGAATCCATAATGCCGTATTTTGTGAAACCCATCAGGAAGAACATGTAGGAGAAAACGGCGAATAAATTCTTGGGCATTCAGTTGCATTATCTTCCAGCTTTTCTTGCAAGCCTTGTAGTCCTTGTAGTTGAATCGCACCTGACCATCTTGCACATCAATAATCCGGTTGTTGCTTATCGCCACCCGATGCGTGTACCGGCCAATGTAACGTACCACCTGCTCGGCATCCCCAAACGGTCTTTTGCAATACACCACCCAGTTACGGGCAACCAGTCGGTTGATCCATTGCTCGAATCCACCTACGCTTTCCAATTGCCTTGTTTCTGTTGAAAAGGTGAGTTTAGCAGTTGAATGAGCCTCTTTGAGCCCTTCGATAAATTTTCCCCTGAACACCTTGGACAGGGCATGAACAGGAAATAAAAATTTGGATCGGTGTTGAGGTGCAACCCAGCTATTATTCTTGGTTATGGCGCCACCGGGAACAATGAAATGAAGGTGCGGGTGCTGCCACAGTTTTTGCCCCCAAGTGTGCAAAATTCCGTAGAACCCGATCTCCCCTCCAAGCCATTTGGGATCTTGACCAAAGGTCAGAAGAGTTTGCGAGGCGCAGGAAAACAGAAGATCATAAATCAGTTTTTTGTTATGCGATGTGAGATCGTGAAGAAGATGGGGAAGAGTGAAAACAACATGATAGTAAGGGACAGGAAGGATATCGTCCAACCTGGCATTGACCCACTTTGTTCTGGATACACCTTGGCACTTTGGACAATGTCGATCACGGCAGGAGTTGTAATCAATTTCTACATAACCGCATTGATCACATTTATCTTGGTGGTAGCCATACCAAGAGGTTCGACACCTCTCCACAGCGTTCATTACGTAATGCTGTTTTCTGGTAAGACCATTATTGCGGCGATACTCAGCACCATACCGGTGAAATATATCTGCTACTTCATATTTGACTTGATTGTTCTGCGTTGATTGACCCTTCATCATTTCGGGATGCCACCATGTGCAGCAAAGGCAACTTCTTGATATTCCTGAATTTATTCTTACTTGAACAGTGCACTATACAGCCGCCATGAATTACTTTATAGGCGGCATTCCGCCTATCACCATTCTGGTTCTTCCGTATAGTTAGGTGAAATGCGGAAAAATTTTAGTTTGATAGGATTTGATTATGCCAGAAATTGAGCAAAGTCAAGGGGAAAGGCATCCTGGTGTGTTTTGGGAGAAGTTCCGTATTTTTCTTATTAACCAGGAAGTGGCAACGAAAAATGCGGCATGGTGTGTCAGCTGGGTAACAGCGTATTGCCAGGTCGAGCAGGGGGCCGCTCCGGGAGATAACCCTGCATTCCGGTTATGGATTTCTTCATCAATTAATTATGGATGGTGCCTGTAATGGCTGGCAGGCTGCCCAAGTCCTTGACGCCCCAAGTAAGAAAAATCGGCCATCTCTGGTTTCTGCACTCAGCTCTTTTGGCATATTCACGGCATTGCAACCCTGCGCCATGGCCGACAGGTTGGCGTGGCGCCACGGCGGCGGGAGTTTTTCAAAAATCCGGGCCTGTCTTGACACCTAAGAATCCATGCTTATTATTTAGCCCAATTCATAGCAGGCTGTAACCATTAGGTTT
>JAOUME010000081.1 GCA_029881655.1 Deltaproteobacteria bacterium
TTCGGCTTTAAGAGCATCATTTTCGCCGTCAAAAGGCGCGCGGCCTCTCCACCGCTTAAAAGCTGGGTTTTTTTATGTACCTCATCGCCGGTGATAAGCACACGACCCAAAAGTCCCCGGATGACACCGATGGGTTGACCCGGATCAAAGGAGTAGAGCCACTCGTAGGAAGTCGTATCGCCGGGGATGCTTTCCCTGTGATCCTGTGGGAAATAGCCTGGGATGACCTCGTGGCCCGGCTCGATTTCACCCTTGGATGGCTTGATCTCGCCTGTGATGATCTTGATCAGGGTTGACTTACCGATGCCGTTGGGACCGATGACCGCGATTCTTTCCCCTCTCTCAACCAAAAAGCTGATATTATTTAATACCTGGTGCTCGCCAAAGGATTTGCTGATCCCTTTTAGGCTGTAGACGACCTTGCCTGTAGGTCTTTGGATGTCGATGGCAAAAGAAGGCGCGATGCGGCTTGAGCGCTTGATGACGACATCCTCGATCCGGTCGAGCTGTTTAGCCCGGCTGCTGGCCTGCCTGGCCTTGGTGGCTTTGGCTTTAAAACGGTCGATGAACTGCTGGATTTCTTCTTTTTTCTTCTCCTGCCTTTCGATCTCGGTTTCCTTTTGGGTTTGCTCAAGCAGTTTGGCATCTAAAAAATGTTCGTAATCGCCTTTATAGATACGGATGGTCTCATAGTCGATATCCATGATGTGGGTGCTGATCCGGTTGAGGAAATGTTGATCATGGGAGATGACCAGCATCATTCCCTGGTACTGGCATAGATACTCTTCAAGCCACTGAATCGAACCCAGATCAAGGTGGTTGGTCGGCTCGTCCAAAAGCAGGAAATCCGGCTGGCTGTAGAGGCACTGCGCCAAAAGTACCCTCAATTTATATCCTCCCGATAAGGTGTTCAGGGGGCTTTCATGCTGATTTTCCCTGATGCCAAGCCCGCTGAGAAGCTCTTTGATCTCCCCTTCCGCCTGATAGCCGTCTTGGTCGGCGATCACCATTTCGATTTCCGCGAGCTGGTGGCCGATTTCATCGGTGATCACCTTCTCTTTTAATAGCTGCTCCTTTTCCTGTAAAACATCCCATAAGGCAGGTTTTCCCATCATGACCACGTCGATGTTGCGTTCTTTTTCAAATCGGTAATGGTCTTGGCTCAAGACGCCTAACCTAAGGCTGGCAGGATGATGAATCTCTCCGGATTCAGGCTCAATGTCTCTGGTCAATATCTTCATCAGGGTTGATTTGCCCGCCCCGTTCGCGCCGACCAGACCATAGCGGTTGGGTTTGTTCAACTGAAAGGAAACGTTTTCAAAAAGTATTTTTTTGCCGAAGCGGACAGTGAGGTTTGAAACGGTTGTCATATTTTGAATGCCTGTTAGTTATTCTTGGTGATCTCTATGAATTGGATGCTATATCATCTTACTCAAGTTTAGTTTTTTAAGCTTAAATAATCAAGGCCGACCTGAAAAAACCGAGGATGGGTCAAGGGTTTGGCATAAGTGCTTTTAAGTCGGTTTAGCGCAATCCAGAAGGTCTCCTTTTTTCTGGTAGGCCATACCTTGGAACATGGCTACCAGGTCGCCCTTCTCATCTTTGACTTCCACCTGATAATTCGAAAGCTTATGGCCTCGCGAGATTTCCTTGGCTTCCGCGAAAAGATAGCCCTCTCTGGCAGCCTTTAAAAAGGAGATCGAAACGTTTACAGCGACCGCGATTTTCCCATGAGAATTACTGGCCACCGCGAAGGTAAAATCGGCCAGCGTAAAAACCGCGCCCCCGTGTACCACCCAGACTCCGTTGAGGTGTTGCTTCTCTATCTTCATTTTTGTCTTGGCGCCTCCAGGGGATACTTCCAAAAGTTCGATGCCGCTGAGCTTGGCGAACTGGTCGTTTTCGCTGAAAAACCGCTTGATCTTATCCATAATTGAGGCTCCTGAAAAGATTTAAGCTTGTTAAAGTCCGCTTAAATAAGATAAGCTTACAGGCGGACGGTGATGCCTTTGGAGGACATGAACTCTTTGACCTGGTTGATACTGTAAGTGCCGTAGTGAAAAACGCTGGCCGCCAAAACGGCGTCCGCCTTTCCCTTAGTGACCGCCTCCACGAAATGCTCCAGCTTCCCGCCGCCGCCAGAGGCGATAACCGGGATATGAAGCGATTCGCTTATTCGGCGGTTGATTTCCAGGTCAAAGCCGTCTTGTTGGCCGTCCCGGTCCATGCTGGTCAGGAGAATCTCGCCGGCTCCACGGTCCTGGACCTCTTTTGCCCAGAGTACGGCGTCCAGCCCCGTATCCTTTTGGCCGGAGTGGGTAAAGACGTGCCACTCCTTGCCAACCCTTTTAACATCGATGGCAATAACGATGCACTGAGAACCGAACTGCTCGGCCCCCTCGGTGATCAACTCCGGCCTTTTAACAGCAGCGGAATTGATCGAAACCTTATCGGCACCGGCTGTCACGATTTCCTCGATCTGTTTTATTGTCGAGATGCCCCCGCCGATGGTAAAGGGAATAAAAAGTTCCCTGGCCAGACGGGATGCCAATTCTAAAATGGTTTCCCTTTTCTGGTTGGTCGCGGTGATATCAAGGAATACCAATTCGTCGGCGGACTGTTCGTTGTACTTTATCGCTAACTCTAAGGGGTCTCCGGCATCTTTGAGACCCAGGAAATTAACTCCCTTGACGACTCTGCCTTCTTTGACATCCAAGCAGGGGATGATGCGGGTCGCTAACATAAGGGATTATTGGCAGTTTGTCGCGAAATTTTTTAAAAGCTGAAGACCGTCCCGCTGACTTTTTTCGGGGTGAAATTGGACACCCCAAATTTTATCACGGGATACGATGCTACAAAAATCGACATCATAGTTTGTCGTTCCCAGCTGATGGTTTAGCTCATCAGGAAAGCAGGCATAGGAGTGTACGAAATAAAACCATCTTTGATCCTCGATGTTTTTTAAAAGCGGATTCTCCGGGTTCTCGAACCTGACCCGGTTCCATCCGATCTGAGGAACTTTCAGTTTTGTCTGAAACCGCCGGACCTCTCCGGGGATCAATCCCAACCCAGGGTGTTTCCCGACTTCAAAGCCTGTCGAGAAAAGAACCTGCATGCCCACGCAAATACCTAAGATGGGGATTCGCTTTTCGACCGCTTTTTCTAGCGGCTCCCAAAACCCGTAGTCTTGAAGGTTCTTTATGGCGTGTCCAAAAGCCCCCACTCCGGGTAAAATCAGTTTTTCAAACCCTTTCATCTCAGCTGGAGAATTTAAAATTTTCGATTTTACTCCAACGAACTCCAAGCTGTTTTGCAGGTTCTGGAGATTCCCAGCGCGGTAATTGATAATGCCGATCATAGAGTTAATTTAAAGCACGCCCTTGGTGGAGCGCAATTGATCATCCATGACTTGGCCCGCGGATTCAATGGCCTTGGCCAGTCCCTTGAAAAGTGATTCGATCTTGTGGTGATCGTTGTGACCATAAAGGATTTCCTGGTGAAGTGTGATTTTCGCAGTCATGCAGAAGGAATAAAAGAAATGCCTGACCATCTCGGTTGGGAACGCACCCACCAGAGTCGATTCAAAAGATCCTTTGAAGACGTGGTAAGGTCTTCCCGAAAGATCCACCACTGTGCGGGTGAGACATTCATCCATCGGCAAGTAACAACATCCATAGCGTAGTATTCCTCGCTTATCCCCCATCGCTATTAAAAAGGCTTCTCCCAAACTCAGTGCGATATCCTCAATGCTATGGTGGCCGCAGACTTCGAGATCTCCCTTGACCTTCAACTCCAAATCAATTCCTGAGTGAAAACAGAATAGTTCAAGCATGTGGTCCAAAAATCCGATGCCGGTTTTAACCGCGACCTTGCCGGTTCCATCCAGGTTCAGTTTGCCTGATATCTCGGTTTCATGGGTTTTTCTTTCAAATTTCGTGATTCTATTCATGTCTAATCCTGATTAAGCCTCGCCCTGACGGACGCCGCGTGAGCCGGGAGTTCCTCCAGTTCCGCGAAAAGAGCTATGTTTTCGCCTTCTTCGAGAAGTCTTGTCTTTGAGTACTCGATGATCGAGGAATGTTTCTGAAAATCTCTCACCGACAGGGGTGAGGCATATTTTGCCGCGCCGCTGGTCGGGATGGTGTGATTGGGTCCGGCGAAATAATCACCGACCGGCTCGGGAGACCAGGGGCCGATAAAGATCGCCCCGGCGTTTCGAATCAAATCCAGTTTCGTTCGATCCCGTAAAATAACTTCCAAATGCTCCGGAGCGATTTGATTTGCGATTTCGATGCCCTCTTCGATACTTTTCACAAAAAGGATTTTACCGTTGCCGCTTAGGGATTTCACAATGATTTCGTTCCTTGGCAACGTGGGGACCAGACTTTCCAGTCGAGCTTTAACCGCCTCGGCCTTTTTCAAATCCGGGGTAATCAAGACCGAGCGGGCGTTGGGATCGTGTTCGGCCTGAGAAATCATATCCCTGACCAGATACTCAATGGGTGTTTGGGGATCATCGTCCAAGATCAGGATTTCACTGGGTCCCGCGACCGAGTCGATGCCGACCTTTCCGAAGACCTGCCTTTTGGCTTCTGTGACGTATTTATTGCCCGGGCCCGTAATCTTGCAGACCGACCTGATCGTTTCGGTACCGTAAGCCATCGCCGCGATGGCCTGGGCGCCACCCATGGAATAGACCTCGTCGATTCCAAGGAGATGCGATACCGCTAAAACCATTTCATTGGGCAGTCCGTTGTCCCCGGGAGGAGAGGCGATCATGATCGAAGGCACTCCAGCTAATTGGGCCGGGATACAGTTCATCATGAGGGTAGAGGGATAAAAGGCGGTACCGCCTGGTACATAGATCCCGACTCGGTCCAAAGGCGTGACCTTTTCTCCCAGACGGGTTTTATCCTTAAAGTCCACCGACCAACTTTTTTGAATCTGGTTGCCGTGAAACGCGCGGATGTTCTCAATGGCCTCTTCAAAAATCACTCTGGATTTTTGTGGAATCTTTTTATAAGCGGCTTCAATCAGTGAGGGCTTAACCTTAATCTGGGTCAATTTTGTACGATCAAAAAGGAGACTATAGTCCTTTACCGCAGAGTCCCCTTTTTCGCTAACCTCGTTGATGATCTTTGAAATCAGGGTTTGAAGTTCACGGTCGATTATTGGCTTATCATTATCCGCTTTAAAAAAATCGCTACCAGAGGTAATATCAATTAAATTCATGTCGTCAATATAAAGTTAAGAGTGACTTCCTGTATAATCATTATTTTCCACGCAATGAATCTTAAAATCAAGGGATAAAACAAATGACCGGGGACAAGAAGCCTTTTGAAATCATAACCCAAAGCGGGCAGAAGATCAGTCAGTTAAATTTAAGGTTAATGTCCAAGATCGCGAAGGACAGGGTCATCGAGCCTTTCGAGGGCAAAAAAAGCCTTGAATCCATGCAGAATAATCGACTCAAATTAGATGAAAAAACAAACAAGATCAAAGAAAAGGGCAAAAAGGCCGGGAAATGGATCGGGGAATCCGCTTTTGTCGCGGGTTCAAAATCCATGATCAAGGAAAGGCTCAATGATCTCAAAGATACCAAGTCCAACGGTTTGATAAAAAGCCTTAAGGATAAAATCGAAGTCGCGACCGAGGATTTGCGACTCACCGCAAAGAAAAAGTATCGCGATCTGGAAGAAAAGACCAAGGATATTTCCATCGGGTATCTTCAAAAAGGATTGGAGTTCATCCTCAGCGAAGATACTGAGGAATGGATTTTAAAGAGGGTAAGGTTGGCCCTTCCAGGTAATGAGATCCAACAAATCCAGCAGATCAGGGAACTCGATAAGCAAGAAAGGGATCTTCTGGTCGAAAAGCTTTACCCCTATGATGCTCCCCTGATCGCCGAGCACGCCAAGACCTTTGACACGATTATCAACGTAGCGCTAGGGACCGTGGTGGCCAGTAATCTTCCAGGGACCGGGCTTGCGATCAGCTTTATCAATATGGGCAAGACCCTGATTAAGATCGCCAACCGCCTTAAGATCATGTCGGGAATCCACGGTAGAAAGATCGAGAACCCCAACGCCCTGTTCAAGGTTAGCGGGCTGATATTAAAATCCCTGGCGGACTGGGAAAGCAACCCCGAGCACATCCCCCTTAATCCTGAAATTCTGGAGGAACTCTACCAGCCAGTCCAGACGAAAGACAACAAGAGCCTAAAAGAGCTTTTAGGGGAGATTGTCAAGAAGGATGCCTATATCGCCATTCCAGGGGTGGGAATGATCAGTCTTGGGAAGATCAATCTTGACGACATTATGCTGGATGAATCGATAAAAAGTCTGGCGCTAAATTACTTTGCGGGGAAAAGGCTTTTTGAACAATTCGGCAAAAGCGAGGTTATGACCTATATCGATGATCTTAAGGAAATCTACGGGGAGTTTAAGGTGCAGCGGCTGATCCAAAGCAGAAGAGATCAGATGGGGGATCAGGCGGGAAAACCCAAGAGCCAGAAACTAAAAGATTCATTAAAAAGATTTGTGGGAGTTGAGGAATCCCTCGAAGGCATCATCGAGGACATGGATCTTTTTGCCATTGAAATCCTGCTTGAGGTTTATCCGGTACACAAGAACAAGAAATCCTCTCTGATTAAAGAAACGATTCAAAAAAAGCTCCTGGAATGAGCTGTTTTAGGTTGAAGGCGGTTTGGGTGATGGTTATTTTAAATCCCCCATTCTTAGCTAAAATCAAAGATCTCGCCGGCTTCCTTGTATTCGTTCAGCTTGTTTCTTAAGGTTCGGATACTAATGCCCAGGAGGTCAGCCGCTTTGGTGCGGTTTCCCTCTGTGTGAGACAGTGTCTTTAGGATGATCTGTTTTTCAGCATCAGCCATAGTGATGCCGATCTTGATCTGGAGGTAACCCTTTTGTTCGGTAGGGGAATCTTCCGTTCGCGAGTCTGAGGTGTTTTCGCCGTCCTGGGGGTGGGGCTTGGGGGCTGAAATAGGGCTCATTAGGAGATTTTGGATCAAGATGGTCTTGCCGTCACATAGCAAAAGCGCTCTTTCCATCACGTTTTCAAGCTCCCTGATATTGCCTCTCCAGTTGTAATTTTCCAAAAGTCGATAGACATCCTCATGGATTTGGGGGATCGGTTTGCCATTGAGTTCGGCGTGTTTCCCGATAAAATACTCCGCCAGGATTTTCACGTCTCCTTTTCTTTCCCTTAATGGATGAAGTTTCATGGGAATGACGTTGAGACGGAAATAGAGGTCTTCTCTGAAACTGCCATTTTCCACGCATTCCAAAAGTTGGCGGTTGGTGGTGGCGATAACCCTGACATCGACCGGAATGGTTTCGGTGCCACCGACACGGTCGACGGAGTACTCCTGAAGCACCCTTAGAAGCTTCGCCTGAAGGGACAGGGGCATCTCGCTGATTTCATCAAGCAGGAGGGTCCCGCCGTTGGCTTGCTCGAATTTGCCGCGGTGTTCGTTGATGGCTCCGGTGAAGGCCCCTTTCTTGTGGCCAAAAAGCTCACTTTCCAGGAGTGTCTCGGGTAAAGCGGCGCAGTTGACCGCTACGAATGGCTTATCGGCTCGGTCGGAATTCTGGTGGATATACCTTGCCAAAAGTTCCTTTCCGGTGCCGCTCTCTGCCTGGACCAAAACGGTCGCCTTGCTGGCAGCGATGCTTTTCGCCATTTCAAGGAGTTTGATGATCTCTGAATCTTGAGTGATGATCTCCTTAAAGGAAGCCCTGTTTCTGATAGAGTCGAGAGATTTTCTGGTACTCCTTTTGGTTCCGGAATCGTCGGATTTTGAGGGTTGGGAGTCTTGTACCTGTTTAAAAGTCAGGGCACGCTCGATTATAAAAATGAAGGTATCGAAATCAAAGGGTTTTTGTACGTAGTCGAAAGCTCCGTATTTCATAGCAGAAATCGCCGTGTCGATGGTGCCGTAGGCCGTGATCAGGATCACCGGAATCTGGGGGTCCGAAGCTTTGATGTCTTTTAAAAGCTCCAGTCCACTTCTTTTGGGCATCGTCATGTCGGTGATGACCATGCTGTACTTGTTCTTTTTGAATTTGTTGAATCCGTCGATGGCGTTATGCGAGAGTTCTACCGGGTAGTTGCAACGTTTAAGGGCGGCAGACATGGCTATTCTCATTTCTACTTCGTCGTCCACCACTAATATTGGTTCCTCGATCAACATAAATTACTTTTAAATAAGGGTTTGTGCCATTTTGATTCAATTGTATGTCTGAACTTCGTTTGAATACTATCAAGTTGTGTCGATTTTCACAAGAACACAAATGAGGTGACCTGGCGATTTTAGGATTATTTTTTATTTCATGTATCCAAAGATTTCATTGGCTTTGCTTTTTGCTGAGTAACCAAGCTTTTTAAATAGCCCACGTTTTGTTTTATAGGTGATTTCAAAAAGGTTCCGCTCTTTGCTTTTTTCTAGAAGATAATCATCGCTGGTCATCAAATCGTCGATCAAATTCAATTCTTTTGCCCTGCTGCCATACCAGTGTTCCCCAGTGGCGATTTTCTCCAAATCAGTGATATTTCGTTGTTTTAGAATGAAATTCTTGAAAAGCTGATGGGTTTCCTCGATTTCTTCCTGGAGTTTTACGCGGCCTTTTTCGGTATTCTCACCAAAAAGACTCAGGGTCCTTTTATGCTCGCCCGCAGTGATCTGTTCGAAATCGATTTTGTTTTCTTTCAAGAGGCGGTTAAAATTGGGAATCTGAGCCAGAACTCCGATGGAACCAATGATGGCAAAGGGAGCCGCTATGATTTTATCCCCAACGCAGGCCATGAGATAACCTCCGCTGGCCGCGATTTTGTCAACAGCGACCGTCAGGGGTATTTTCTGACTTTTGAGCCTTAAAAGCTGGGACGCGGCCAAACCGTAGGCATGCACCATCCCGCCGCTACTCTCCAGCGACAGCAAGACTTCATCGCTTTGATCCGCTACCGATAAGACAGCTGTGATTTCCTCCCTGAGTGATTCGACGGCACTGGCGCGGATATCCCCATTAAAGCGCAGTAAAAAAAGGCGGTTTTTGCCCTGTGTTTTCAGCTCTTTTTTTTGAAGCTTAAATCGTTGCTTTTCGCTTTTGAGAAAACCCTTCAAAGCCTTTTTGGAAAGAGTGTTCTTTTGCAGAAGGTTTTTATAACTCTCGTATTTTTCGCTAATATTGTTAATCTCGATCAATTTTCCCTTTTCTTTTTGTCCTTTCATCAGGATGGATACCAGACCCGCGGCAACAAAGAGAATCGCAAAGACGACCGTAAAGGTTTCCAGGAAAAAAAAGGCGTATTCACGTAAAAATTCCATCAACATAATTGCTTTTAAGAGAAAAAGGTTTTAAAAAAAACTTTAAAAACAAAAGGATTATTATCCGTATATTAAATTAAATCACACATAACAGGTCCAGACTTTCGTTTTCAAGATTGAAAAGATTAAACAGAAATGTTATAAATCACATAAGGTGTTAGGTACTATAACATTAATCACAGGTGTCTTGTTTGTTTGAATCATCCTATTTTATTTAAATGGGGATGGAAAGCCCATTAAAAGAGACGAAAAAATCAGGGTAATACAAAATTGTCGAGGACAGGGTTTGATAATAACCTGGACTTTGAAAGGAGTTTTGAATCAAAATAGCTAATGATTTTAAACTGGAAGCGACCGTTTTTACCGCTAAAAACCGGATACACCGATTATGGAATGGGATGTGAATTTATTTGATGTAAAAACCTTGTTTTATGTGAAGGTCAAAAGCGGCAAACCAGCTTGGATATGGAATGTTGATGATAAAAGAAAAAAAAGCGCATTTTTTAAAAAAATTGATTTTATGTGTTATCGCTGGGTTCATTCTGGTTCCACTCCTGGTTGACGCCAAGCCCAGATATTCGAGGTTTGCTAAAATCGATAGAAATTATTTAGTACAACAATTTATTGACGAGCCCGGGCTGGATCAAAAATTCTTGGAAAAGGTTTTTTTTCATCCAAAACTTAAAAAAATTCCCGTCGTCACTGAAAGGAACGTCTATAATGTGGAAAATAAGAGAAACTACGATGATTTTCTGAGTAGCTACTCCGTAATGGTCGCCCATCGGTTTTCTAAGAAGTGGAAAACGGTTTTAAAAAGGGCCAGTTCTAAGTTTGAAGTAGATGAAGAGGTATTGGTCGCCATCTTATTGGTGGAAACCGGATTTGGAAACCTTCTGGGAAAGTATCCTGTTATTAGCGTGTTTTCCTCCATTTTGGTTGACGCGGATAGTTTTATAAAAATCCATCAGGGGAAACCGGATTTAGACGAGGATCAAAAGTACAGGCTCGCTAGACTGGAGAAAAAATCGCGGTGGGCCAAACACGAATTGAGCGCACTGTTAATGATCGTTAAAAAAACGCCCTATGGACCTTTTGATATCAAGGGGAGTTTTGCTGGCGCTTTCGGAATTCCCCAGTTTTTGCCCAGCAGTTATTTAAAATGGGGTTTTGACAGTGACAAGAACGGGTCGGTCAATCTTTTTTTGATGCCCGATTCGATCTACTCAACGGCGAACTATCTTAAATCTCACGGCTGGGAGAAAGGCCTCCATCTGGAATCGAACAAAAAAGCCATTTGGTCTTATAACAACAGCGAGTATTATGTCAGCACCGTGATGGCTCTGGCGAATAAAATAAAAGAACTCTCAGGAGGGGAAAACCAGGGGAAGGAGAAAAAACAAACCAGGATATATGACGATGATAATCCGGTTTTATAGCTCTTGAAACCGTTTGGAGAAGCTCTTCGGGAAGACATTTTTCTTTACCAAAATTAATTTACAAGGCATAATATATATAACGGATTGTTATTAAGAGGTAAGCTGAAACGGGAATATGATTATTGAAAAAGTGGGAAATGGCGAACAATTCGCAAACCGACAACCTTAACCAGACCGACTCTAAAAGTGACATCGATATTGTTCCGCCAAGGCTTTACAAGGTCGTTTTGCATAATGACGATTATACTCCTATGGATTTCGTCGTGGAGGTTTTAATTGAAATTTTCAGGAAAAACGAATTTACCGCCAATCAGATCATGTTGAATGTTCATCAGCAGGGGAAGGGTATTTGTGGTGTGTATCCTTACGAAGTCGCGGAGACGAAAGTAATGAGAGTCCATGAGTTAGCAGAACAATTTGAATACCCACTAAAGGCAAGCCTGGAGGAGGAATAGCCAATGTTAAGCCGAGAACTTGAGATTTCCTTGATATCCGCGGTAAGAGACGCTAAGAAAAGGCGTCATGAATATGTGACCTTGGAGCATGTTTTTTACGCTCTTTTGCACGATCCTACGACCATATCCATCATCGATGATTGCGGTGGCAATATCGCCGAACTCAAGCAACAGGTAGAGGATTACCTAGCTTCCAAGGTTCCTCAACTCCCAGAAGAAGTGGAACAGGAACCCCTCCAGACCCTGGCTTTCCAGAGGTTGATGCACCGCGTGATGAAGCATGTTCAAAACTCAGGTAAAAAGGAAGCTAATGGCGGGGATGTTTTGGCGGCCTTTTATAAGGAAGTGGACTCCCATGCGGTCTTTTTTCTTAAATCCAATGGAATCAACCGTCTCGACATCCTTAAATGTCTCTCCCAAGACGAAAAAAGGGAGGATAAAAT
>JAOUME010000082.1 GCA_029881655.1 Deltaproteobacteria bacterium
AGGCGAAAATCAGCATTCTGCGGAAGATAAACCGGGGGTCTTCACCTCCGTAGAGCATTTTGGCCATCCAATAGAGAGCCGCGTCGACATCCGATCCCCTGAGCGATTTGATAAAGGCGGAAATCGTATCGAAATGAGCGTCTCCGTCCTTATCGTAAAAGACCGCTCGCTGTTGAATGGATTCCTCGGCGATGTCCAGATCGATTTCCAAGTCGCCCCCCTTGGATGGCTGGCTCGTCATGACGGCCAACTCCAAAGCATTAAGCAGGGTTCTGGCGTCTCCGTTGGAGGTCTTGGCGAAATGCTCTTTAGCCTCCCCCGTGATTCGAACGGTTATGCCGCCATACCCCCTCCTCTCATCTTTCAGAGCAAAATCAAGGATATCTTTAAGTTCCTTTAGACCCAGAGGCTTTAACTCAAAGATTCTGGAGCGGCTGACCAAAGCCTTGTTCACCTCGAAGTAGGGATTTTCGGTCGTCGCGCCGATCAGGATGATCGTCCCGTTTTCGACATGAGGCAACAGCGCGTCCTGCTGGGCTTTGTTAAAACGGTGAACCTCGTCGATAAACAAGATCGTCCTTTGGCAATGTTCGCTTTTAAGGCGGTCGGCCAGCTCAATGTTCTCCCTGATATCTTTGATACCCGCCAGGACGGCATTAATGGAAAGAAATTTCGCGCGGGTGGTATTGGCGATGATTTGGGCCAGGGTGGTTTTACCTGTTCCCGGTGGACCGAAAAAGATCAAGCTGGAGAGTTGATCTGCCTGTATGGCTCGCCTTAGCAGACGGCCTTCAGCCAGAATATGGGATTGACCCACAAATTCATCTAGGTTTTGAGGACGCAGTCTATCGGCCAACGGGGCATTCCGCATGGTCAATTCTTTTGATTGCCAGTCAAAATAATTGTCCATGAAGAATTTGCCTTAGGTAGAATTTTTCCCAAGATAGATGGGGCTGTTTTTTAGGGCTACCTGGATAGAAAGGCCACAAGGTTTGGAGCCTTGTGACTTTCTAGTTGAATATCTTATCGATTTTCTCGGCCATGGTGGCAGCGTCAAAGGGTTTGACGACATAGTTGCTCACGCCCGCCTTAATCGCGGCGACAATATTTTCCTGAAGAGCCTCCGCAGTTACCATTAAAACCGGTATGTCCTTAAACGAAGCGTTGCTTCTCATTTCTTTCAGCAACTCAAGTCCCGACATTTTTGGCATATTCCAGTCGGTTACAACGAAATCAATTTTCTCGGCGTTCAGTTTCGCCAAGGCCGTTGTTCCATCATCGGCTTCCACGACATTCTCGTATCCCAGTTGTCTTAAGATATTTTTAACAATACGTCGCATGGTTGAAAAATCATCAACCACCAAAATCCTCATATCTTTATTTGCAGGCATCTATATATTCTCCGATCGGAATTTAAAATCAATTTACTTATTAACAACATGAACCGGAAGTCAAAATCAAGCAAAAAATAATTATTAATTTTGTTTTTTAAGATAAGGAGTTTTGAATTGGTTTGTTCACTTTGGGATAAGCTATAAATTTTATAAGAAATAGGACAAAAAAGCAAATTGAATTCATCTTAAGAAAATCACAAGTCTTTTTTGGTTATGGGTGGTGCTTGAAGTTGTTTGACGTGACCAACCAGATCGGGTATAAATACGCATAAAGGCCGTTGTAATGGAATTATTGTAAACTTAAGGCTATAAGACGCTCTTATCTGGCGGTCATTAAGATCAGTGTTTTTTTAACCCGGTACTTGATCATAATAAAATGAAACTGGATTCAAAAATACAGCATATTATCGATGAAATTCTTTCAGATGAGAGTTTCAAAAATAAAATTGAGGACTTTAAGAACAACTCGTTTTTCGATCTGCTTGGCGAAATGCGTCTCATGATGGAACAAAAAGAAAAGAGGGATCTGACGACATTTCGTTTTTCCTATTCGATTATCTATAAAGCTTTTTCAACCCTTTTAAAAGATTATAAAAAAGCCCGGATTCAATCCATTTCCAAAGATCAATTCGCGGAACTCATCACCATTGAGGAATTTATCGCGACCCTGCTACTATCGACCGATTACGGGGATGAGCACTTTCATAAAATCGATAAGGAAACTTTTAATAACCGCCTGATCGAGATGCCTTCGATTTCCAAAAAGGCGGGTGACCTGAAATCAGCTTTCATAAAGGATACGGGTTACTCTAAAGAGATTTCGAATGTGGATTTCCTGGGGGTCCTGTTGATGACCCCAGCCCTGTCTATTGCTATGGCTGACGGTGTGATCGATTATTTTGAAAACCGCTATCTCTCCATCAAGGCCAGGGAGCATTCGGCAGGGAAGTATTTGCCTTTTATGGACCCGGTGGTCAATATGGTCGAATTTTTAGCCCAGCATCTTGAAAAATGGGAAAGGCCTTTTTTGGAGATGAACCGGTTTATTTTAGATGAACTTGTTTCCAAAAAAAGCGATCTTCAGAGGAACCCTCTTTTCAAGGCGTCCTTTCCCAGTGTTTTCGATGGCCCTAAAAAACTGGTCAACAAGAAATTCGACTCCCTTTTTGAGGAATTATTAAATCTGGCTGAAAAGGCCATCTATTTGAATGAATTTGGTGAGGAAATGAAAAACGTCTCAATTCCAGATTCCCAGAGCGTCATGAAGTCTTTTCAGTACTGGGGACTGACCATGGAGTCCATGAAATGGGATCTTTCTGGCCTGGCGTTGCCTTATTTTATAGGAGAATCCATTATAAGGTCTCTTTTTTTCAGGAAAAACGAACTCTCCCAGGTCGAGAGAGACAAGGTTTCCGAGATCATTGATATCCTGGGTTTCAAGTTCGAATAATCGTATCTTTGCCCGTTAGCGGCAACCTCCCTTTTGATTTAAGGGGTTGGTTGAACCGCGTTTCAAATGAAACCTCCATATAATTGATAATTTCATTTCGGTTTCATCTATATTTCATTTTAACCTAGTATTCTATAATCATAGTGCGTAAACGCTGTTAAAATTTCACTCAACTTTACAAACCTGTAATTAGGCAAATAATGAAACGTTTCCTGTCTTTTTTGATCCTTCTGAGTCTTTTTGTTTATGCTGGCGCATACGCGCATGACGACGATGACGACGATCATGACGACGATGAACCCCGAAGATTCTCGGAACAACTTTCGCTGTCATCCCAACAGATTCAGGAAATAAACCGATCATATATTAATGAAGTCAAGCCTATTTTTATGAAGAAGTGCATGGTTTGCCACAACACCAAACCTGATTATCCCTGGTACGAGTCCATACCCGGTCTGGGCTTTATTATGAGACATCACAACGAAGAGGGCGTGGAGCATATCGACTTCACAAACGACTTTCCTTTTAAAGGCCGCAAACCTCTGGGTGAATTGCTGGAAGAATTCGAGGAGGAGGTGCTGCTAGAAGACGAGATGCCTCCCTGGTATTACCTGCTGACCCACTGGGACGCCCGTCTTACGGCATCCGAGAAGAAAACCATCCAAAAATGGTTTGACCAAACCAACGCGACGCTTCGTATTCGCTGATCAATTCTGGTGACCCGGCTGCTTCTGGCGGGGTCATGTTTTTCAAGAAGACATTAAATCGAACTGCTTTGCGATATTAACTCTTAAATCCCGAGACAATTACCCTCTTTATAAAAAATCGAAGTATTTTTTTTATAAAAAAGACCTGGTGAAATACCCCAAAAATCGATTTTCTTAAAACCATCATTTAATAAATATTTTACTCCTTTTTGATACTGTTCTCTTTCTGAGTCGTCTAATACGATTATGCCTTTCTTTGAAATGCACCTGATTGAATTAAGAACACAATTAACTCTATCTCTGCCATCAACAATAATAATATCAAATTTTTTATCTAAAGATTGCGCAAACTTTGAATAATTTCCTCCATACTCTAACTCTTCATAATATAAAGATACATTTTGAGGCATATCATTTTTTATTTTTTCATGCCAGCCTTTATCATGCTCAACTGATGTGACAAATTTGGCCTTTTTAGCATACCATAAAGTAGAATTTCCTGAACCATATTCAAATATTTCCAGTTCCTTTGTTAATCTATCTTCAATAAAATCAATAAAAGAGTATGTTACCCAAGGTAAAGGATTATCGTGCTGATCTACAGGCAACTTATTTTTGTATGAATTAATCCAACCTATTTCTTTCAGGTATCCACTCGAACTCATCCCTAATAACGCTTTTAAAAGTTTTGGCTGGGACATTATAGCCATCGTTTTTTTTATTTTGGTTATCATTTCCACTCAATAATAATTATGGATTTAGTTTTATCAAAACTATTTTAGTTTATTAAAAAAATTTAAGATATTGATCAAATTACATTTCCATAGAGCTTTTAGATTCTTGGATAAAATTCTAAATTTATTAACTTTGACAGCACCCTCTGGTCCCATCAAGAATATACCTAAATTAGGTTGTATTAATTTTAATCTCTTTCATAAAAGGATGTGCTCCCCCAGCAGGGTATTCAATCTCGCTATTAAATCCTAACCAATATTTCGGAGCAACGACAGTATCCCTTTCTTTCATAAGGTAACTTCCCCACCATCCAAAACTACTTGGGCTTAATATCGCACTATTGCATTTTGTCATTATAGCCATATCTGTTCCAGAGTGATTATTGCATGATATAATTTTATTTTCACAATATCTAAACTCCTCCTCTATAAAATCGGGTTCATCGCTTAAAAAAATAAAAAATGGATTTTTCTTGTTTTGTATAAACCACTCAATTTGATTCTTATAATAGTTCATAGGTAGAAGCGCGCTTTGTCCATAGACTTTATAACTTTTATAATCACCTCTACGAATATGTACAAAAATTTTATGCGAATTCTTAGGTACTAGCTTTAGAAGTTCATCACTTTTTTTTAAATATTGGTCCCTAATTATTAAATTGTTCGCTATTTTTTCATCAAAAAATTTATCACTATGGAAAAAACCCAACTTCACAAAAGTAAAAAAACTAAAAACCCCATTTTTTTCTGTATAGGTCGTGCTTCCCCTTTGGAAGTCTCTTAATATTTTTTCATAATTTTGAGAAATTGAAGAGACAATTCTCATATCACTAAGAAATATTAAAACAATATTAATAAGCTTTTTCAATAATCCTCTCATCCACCTGTTATTTTGATTTATTACTATAAAATCATCAATCTTAAATACTTCCGTTAGATCTTCAAAACCTGAAACTACAAGAATTTCATTATCTTTTTGGATAGTTTTTAAAAAAACATATTGAAATATCTGATTCCCAAGTCGTCCACCAGCAAAAAAAACAATCATTTTAATAAACCTTAATAAGAAATAGATACGTCAAATATTTTATTAAAAAAAGTAGTTCATCGAAATTAATTATTCTTTTTAAACTTATATAATCCAGTTCCAAAACCCTTTTGTGGGTCATATTTGTCATGCGTCTTTTTTCCATAGTGATATTTCTCTTCCATAAGTTCAAATCCGCAAAATAATTCCAAAATATAGTCTCTTGTAAATGCTCTATGCGCATTAAAATATATTTTATTTTCACTATCTACAGGCACACTAAATAAAATCACACCACCAACTTTTAAGACTCTTTGAAGCTCTTTTATAGCCTTTTCACTACCAAAAGGATCAAGTGGATCTCCGTATCTTCCCAACCCAATATGTTCAACAACGCATAAAGAAGACAATGAGTCGATAGAGTTGTTATTAAAAGGTAGTTCCAATATAGAGCCTTTTTTAAAAAACAAATTATCTAATTCCAATTCTATTGGTCTAATATCAACCATGGTAATAGGCGTAAATTGAGATAAAATTCCAATTGTTTTAGCCGAGCTACCTACATCATAATGGTGTTGTGGCTTTAGTTGAAATATTTGCTTTGCTGCCCAACTGTCCTGGAAAAAATATGTTGGCTCAAGTGGAGTATGAGAAAGGTTATCAAAAAGAGACGGGAACCATTCTATTTTAGTAAATTTATTATTTTTTTCTTTATTGAAAGTCCAAAATTGTATCAAAAACCAAATATATTGTTTGATCAAAGCAAATGGCTTGAATCTGAAGAAGTCTTTAATTCCAATGAATAAAAAATATAAATCCCTTATTACATTAATACTCTTTAATTTTTGTCTTAAACTCACTTATCTAACCTTAGCCTGTAAAATGTAAAAATACTTTTCAACATTAATAGAACATTTGAACTTGTTTTCAAATAAAACAAATCGATTAAAAATACAGTTACAAAAAAAGAAACTATAGTAGAGACAATAGCCCCTTGAGTCCCATATAGATTTATCAAAATATAATTTAGCACTATATTCGTTATTGTGCCCAATATCATTGTGATCAATGAAAATTTAAACAAATTCTCAGCTAAAATATATATGCCTCTCGCAACGCCCATATCTGTGAAAAATAACCTTATTGCCATTAATGAAAGTAATATACCCGCATTTTGATACTCAATACCAAAAAGCAAAACAATTAACTGCTCAGAAAATAAAAATATTGGGACGGCTGTGAATAAAAAACATAAAAAAATTAGTCTATAAAAATTTAACAACCTATCCAGATACAGGTCAACGGAAGCGTTTTTCGCATTTATTATGGACGGTAATAATGAACTTTTTAATAAAATGGGGATAAACCCAAAAGTTTCAATTAGCTTTAACGCAACACTATAATACCCAACTTCAGCGCTGTTGGTCATTTCTTTTAACATAACTTGATCAACTCTCGCTTGTATCATCAAAACCCCACTGCTAAATAAAAGTGGCCAACTGTCTTTTAAAAGCTCTTTTGCTTTGGTGATATCAAATTGCCAATCTCCGAAGCTCAAAGAGTTATGAAAATAAAAGTACAAAAACCCCATAGCTAAAACGAAACTATCAAAAGTGATGATGTAAGCAAAATATATAAGTGAAGCTTCATTTAAGATAAGTACTATTTTGATAATACTGGAAAGCAGTAGACTTATTATATTCGCGAAAACGACGTATTTGGAGAGTACTTGACTTTGAAAATAGAAGTCTATTACATTAAAACTTTGAAATACTA
This sequence comes from Deltaproteobacteria bacterium, assembly GCA_029881655.1. Taxonomy (GTDB): domain Bacteria; phylum SAR324; class SAR324; order XYD2-FULL-50-16; family XYD2-FULL-50-16; genus JAOUME01. The sequence continues at coordinate 7,089 of JAOUME010000082.1, forward strand.
TGGCACTTGCTATTATAAATATAAGTATATTAGTTTGTTTGTCATTGGAAGTAAAGTTGATCGCTATAGCTAGAGTCGTCAGAACCAAAAACGCTCCTATTAGTTTGAGTATAAAAGCAGTCCCCAAGAGTATGCCTCTTTTACTATCGTCTTTAACAAGTTCTCTAATTATGATTCCATCAAGACCAAAAGTCGCAATGGTAGCAAAAAGCCCGACAAAGCTTTGGGCATAACTGAATAAGCCAAATTGCTCTGGCCCTAAGTACCTAGCTACCCAGATACCCACAAAAAGCCCAACAGACATTCTTAACATTTTCTCCGTAAAGAGCCACGAAGTATTTTTGAAGTACTTAACAAACCCAGAATGTTCTTTTAATGATTTAATTTTTAATATCAATTTCCGGCTTCTTAAACTATTGTAAAATGAATGAAAAATAAACATCTTTATCTTTTAAACAATGAAATGATGCTCTACTTATCCAGACCATTTAATTATATTGTTTAAAATTAATTAAATTCTTTTTATTTTAAATATGTATGAATTAGCCCACAAGTTAGACAGTTTCAGATGACCTTTATGTAAAACTATGTAGTGAAGTACCAGTTTTGTCCAGCCTGTTTTTGAGGGTCTGATTCCCTTTTTCATTGATTTTATTCAAATTGGTACTAATTTTAGAAGTACACCAAAAGCTGGGGACTTGGCCGCACCTTTAAAGTGGAAACCAAAACTAATCCTGATGATTAAGGGACGGAGCCTGAAGGCGATGTTATTTACCGGTTTTAGAAATCAATGAGATGAGTTTTTTCATCTAGGCTTGAGACTGGTGATGGGACTGCTTATCGCGGTTCCTGTTATATCGTATGCCAATCATATTACAATTGACCTTTTCAAATTTGTTGAACTGGCAGCACTAATTCAATCACATAACTTGATCAGCACATGAATAAGGCAAAGGTATTAGGCGACAAATTTTTATTGTGTTTTGGCAAATGAATTTCGCTGTTTAAATATTATTGCGATAATTTAATAGTTGTTCTAAATTATATAAATATTAAATAGAGATGAGCCTTGAAAACAAAACATAGTTACAGAAGCATTCTTTTTGTCGGTATTGTTATGATATCGGTGATATTTGGAAATTCAGGATTGGCTTTTGCCGAGGATATCACGATTTTCAGCACGACCCACAATAACGAGGAACCGAGTGAGGTCGAAAAACCGAAGGGAAGGATGGTTGTTGAAATCAGCAGTTTTTCGCCGATTCTCGAAATCACCCTGAACGGCAGCTCACTTCCCCTGCAAAGAGAAACGAGAGCCACCTACAAAATTGACTACAATCTCCTTTACGGAGAAAATGAATTTACTTTTTTTGTCAGGACAAAAGAGGATTCGGTGACTAAGGAGTTTGTTCTGGTTTATGAAGAAGGTAAAAAAGATAAAAAAGGGCCGAAAAAGACCAGTGGCTTTAAGCTTATAACGCTATTTGGTCTGCAATCCACTGATAATGTGTCCAACAGCCCGGATACGGGTGTTAAACTTGCAGCAAAGAAATTAACGCTGACGCTCATACCTAATTACAGCTTGAATTTAAGCAAGGAAACTCAATTCGTTTTTCAGGGTATCCTGCTGAGGGAAAAGTTCAGCGATACGGAATTTAAGAAAAACGAAATAGTTTTCAACCAGCTTCAGGTCGACTGGGAAAGAAAAACAGGCTTTGCTCATTATAAACTCGGAATCGGAGCAAACGATATTACCAACGAATCGGCGGGGATCATCGCCGGAGAAAACAAGGTCGAAAGTGGCACGATCGTTCTGGGAGATTTCCATCCTGGTTTTTACAAAGCTCTCAAGCTTGATTTTAAGTATACTTTAAGAGCCCAACCAGCCAATCCTGAAGAAGAATACGACGGTAACGGGGCAAAGACAAACCTTAACTTCGGATGGGATGACCGGTTTTCGAAAGTTAAACTCAATTTACTCTTTGGCACTGAAACCAACAACGCAATGGGTAAATATCAGGATTTTAAGGCCAGTCTGATGAAAATCGGAATGGGATTTTCCTTTACCAAAACATCCACCTTGAGTCTTTCGTTGAATCAAAAGAAAGTTCGTTATGCGGAGAAGGACCCGAAAAAGGCAAGTATCGCTGAAGAAGCGACAACGAACAATCTCTCGCTTAAGGGTAATTATATGATTTCAAAGAAATTAAAGTTAATGCTTATGGGAGAAGTGAAACAAACCAATCAGAGTTCCAACGTTGATGCCAGAAACTTTAAAGCCAACAACCTGATTATATCCCTACTGCATTTATATTGACAATTAATCCACAAACAGAATGAACCTTTCAATAAAAGCATCTTTTCGTTATATCGCCTTTGTCTTAATGTACGCGGTTATGTCCTCTTATGCTTTCGCTGAACCCGCGGGATTTATGATTCTTCAAAAAGGCAAGGTCAAGGTCGTTAACCGGTACACCGAAAAAGTGCATGATCAGATCAACACAAAAATAACCATTTTTGAAATGGATGAACTTCATGCCGATGAAGACGCGAGAGGCGAGGTTTATTTATCTGTGAAAAATGATGTCATTCACCTTTATTCGAATTCATTTCTAAAGGTGGAGCAGGCCAACGAAAAGAAGAGTTCCATTTCACTTCCTCTTGGCAAGGCCCGGTTTGTCGTCAGTTCTTCTAAAGGTCAAAGACGTTCAAGCAAAAGATTCGTGGTTAAGACATCAAACGCGGTCATCGGAGTGAAGGGAACCGACTTTTTGATTCAGACAGACGGCAGTGAAACCAACGTCATGACGGTTGAGGGGGTGGTGCAGCTTTCAAACAGCGTCGACCTGACAAAAACGGTCGATATCCCGCAAAACACGGCCGCCAATACAGTTCGCTCCACTCCACCAACGATCCCGGTCAAGGTTTCCCCCGGTGCCCAGCAAGATATTATCAAACAGGATAAACCTGAAAAATGGAGCGGAGTTACCTTTAGTAAAAAAGTCGTTACATCGAAAACCTCCTCGACCAAAAAAACGACTTCTACTAAAAAATCGGATGGCGCAAAGGCAAAATCCGATCAGAACGACGGTAAAAAAGAAACCGGAGACAAACAAGATGCAGGCCAAAGCACTGATAACAAAAAAGATGAAAATCAAGATGAAAATCAGCTAAAGGAATCTGAGCAAAAAGATGATGACGGCAATTCTCCAGTAGACGAAGAATCCGCGGTTATCGATGAAGAAGATTCAGGCGAGTTGGTTTCGGGAGAAGATGAAGAAAACCCGGTAGAGGAAGAAAATACGGATTTGGAAGCGGGTAGCGACGCTCCAGTGGAATCGGTCGATGACGCGGCCCTGGACGTGCCGGACGACTTAAGCGAACAGATTACGGTGATCGACCAGATAGTCGAAGATACAAGCTCGACCGTCGATGATGTTCAAACTATCGTAGATGATGTTATTGCGGATGAAACCGAAAAAGCGATTCAGTTTATCATTCAATATGATTAATATAATTGAGACCAAAGAGGGAAAATGAAAAATTACCAACTGTTTAAACCCATTTCGATCATAGCCGCATTGCTGTTTTTAGTCTCCTGCGGTGATTTCGATAATAAAGCCGATGGACCCGTCATGGTCAAGGTTAACTTTCAACTTTCCCTTTCGGATAAATCGCCGCAAAAACTGAAATCGCAAGGGGGGAGCATCCTGACCAGTGTGGTCTACGCTGTTCCCGACACCGTCTTTTACGAAAATGAAACAACCAGTGTTCAGGTATTTGACCGTGCCCTGCTCAATACAGCCGATAATACGGTATCCCTGACGGTACCGCTCGCGACGCCCATTAAGCTTGTTCAGGAAAATTATAATCAAAATTTCAGTCTTTCGGAAATCTCAACCTTACAGGGAACCTACGCCGCCAAAGGGATTTCAGCTTCCTTTAGCTTAACCAGCGATCAGGCTCAACAAAACGTTACCCTCTATTTCGGCAAATTCTCCACAGCGGCCATAACCAAGGAAGTCCTCCCCGGTCTTGAATGCCCTTTTGGAGGTATCGCGGTCGAAACAGGGATCGATGAAAACAGAAACGGGGTACTCGATACGCTCGAGGTCGATAACACCGAGTATGTGTGTAACGGCGCAGACGGCGCTTCCGGTTATTCGGCTTTGGTGAGCGTCACCGATGAACTGGCAGGGACCAACTGCCCAAGCGGTGGCAAAAAGATTGAGGCCGGACTGGATACCAATTCAAATGCCATCTTGGATACAACCGAAATCACCAGCACCTCTTATCTTTGTACCGATGGCCCCTCGGTAATAGAAACGATACCTCCGACAGCGACCGTACTTTTAAACAACGGTGATACCTCGGTCGTGGGGAGCTATGTTATGATGTCACTCTCCGCTCAGGATAATTCAGCCCTGACATCGGTTTATATTTCTGAGTCACCGACTGTTCCCGTTAGTACTTCCGCTGGTTGGTACCCCTTAATGGTGAATGTGGAGTTTAACGAACAGGTCCGATGGACACTCAGCCCCGGAACCGGAGTCAAAACCATCTACGTTTGGTTTAAGGATATCTTCGG
>JAOUME010000083.1 GCA_029881655.1 Deltaproteobacteria bacterium
TAAAATGCTGGAAATTTGTAACGCTTCAGTTGATGATATTTCACTAACTTTTCTAATTAACCTATCGCAATCGACTGACCGAAGGTATTCAAGGGCGATATCTCCCTGTTTACCCTGAAAAGCGCAAGGAACTCTGGTTGGGTAATTTTTCTGGGTTGATGTCAAAGGCGCAATAATAACAATCCAATCCTGTTTATTCATGACATCAGGAGAAATAACAACACAAGGTCTGGTTTTTTTCATTTCCCTGCCCAATGTCGGATCAAGGTTAACCAGATAAACTTCAAATCTTTTTACCAAGTCCACTCCTTTTCGTCGGCGTCATTATTAAAATCCATCAATAATTCTGGTTCCTCCTTATCTTGACCAAAGTCTTTAAACTTGGACTCCCAATCCTGACGGGTGGCATATTTTGGAGTAATTACCAAGGAGCCATTTTTAACTTTAAGATCAGCAACAGAAAAATTGCCAAGCTCTTCTAAAATCACTTTAGGCAGCCTAACTCCTTTGGAGTTTCCAATTTTTATTAGTTTAAGTTCCATATTCCATCCTTATGTATGTGATAACAATATAATTACATATATCATTGTGAGCGTCAATGATTTGTTATCTGGTCTAATATAGAGGTAAGTAATTTAATCCCTGAAAATTGATATCCTATTGTTATTGTAATATAATAAATCTTTGAGATTGATCTCTTCTTCATTACCCTCTTCTGGGTTTATATTTCAATTATCATAAGTGAAAAATCATGGAAATTATTTCAAACCAAATGGAGCAGTCTGCCTTGCTCATAAAAACCTTTTTTTAAAACAAATCACCCGCTACCTTGAGGGCCTACAGGAAGAACTTAGAGGATTTCAGAGACTTTCTTGAGGTTACCAGTTTAAAAGAAGCCTCTCAGTTTCTGGTCAGCCAGTCTCATGGTCAGGCCAACCCTTTAGCTTTAAACTTCAAGGCCCATTTAAAAAACCGTAGGTTATCTTCAACCTCGGTTAATCGTAAACTTGCTGGCCTAAGGTCTTTGATGAAACTGGGTAATACCTCGGGACTAATCTCATGGAAGCTGGAAGTTCCCTATGAAAATACGGAACCCTACCGTGACACCCGTGGTCCTGGCGAAGAAGCCTTCAGAAGCATGCTCAAAATTGCCGGAGAATCGCAGAACAAGATCAAGACTATACGTGATGTTGCAATCTTGAGATTATGGCATGATCTGGCCTTAAGGCGGTGTCTTTGGTTAATTTAAATATGGAAGACTTGGAGTTGGACCGACAGGCGTTATGGGTGACTTTAAAGATGCGATCGGATAAAAAGTTCAAGACATTACCCAAGGTGACGCAAGAAGCATTAGAGGCGTGGCTGGAAATTCGAGGGGATAAAGAAGGCCCCGTTTTCATAAACTTAGATCGAGCAGAAAAGGGACAACGGCTGACGGGAACCAGCCTCTATCGGATTGTTCGAGGTTTCGGGGAGTAAATAGGAGTTAAGACTCGGCCCCACGGCTTGAGACATACGGCCATCACTTCCGCTGTCAAGAAGGCTAATGAAGTGGGGATCGGGTTGGAGATCTTTGGGAATAACACAGCGGTAAAAATAAGCTCCACCGTTGCTAGGCCGTACTATAAAAGTAATCTGCTTTACGGAATTTGAAGATTTTTTAGGCTTTTTGTCTGATTTGGAGGCGACTAAATCCGTCGATCCGGTCATGGCAAAAATCCATAACTGTGACTTCCTAGAGCCTTTTGCTGTCTAACTTTGTGGTGACTTTGTGGAGCCAGAACTGGCTTGAATCTAGAAGTACTGGAGGCGACGATCGGAGTCGAACCGATCTGAAAGGTTTTGCAGACCTCTGCCTAACCGCTTGGCTACGTCGCCTATTGGAGCGAGAAACGAGACTCGAACTCGCGACCCCAACCTTGGGAAGGTTGTGCTCTACCAGCTGAGCTATTCTCGCTTTAATTTTGAATTTAGCTTTCTGAACTTTTCATGTCAAGCCTTTAAGGCTTCATTAACAATGCGCTGGATTCAAATGGAAGAAAATGTCTTGACACCCGGTTAAACAAGTCAGTAATTTATTTGTTTCAGGAACGAAAGTTAGATGGGCGAGCATGGTGGAATTGGTAGACACGCAGTCTTGAGGGGGCTGTGGCTTTGGCCGTGAGAGTTCGATTCTCTCTGCTCGCACCAGACTTGCCAGCCTTTTTTTACGGCCCATTGAGACCTGCATGTTGATATGTTGGGAGTTTATGACCAATTACCCAACGAGAACCCGACCAACCGTAGGATTAACCCGCCGATGACCGCGACCAGCCCTAACTTGCTTCGATTGCCAAGTGTTTTGATCGTCATTTTTAAGTATATAAAACCAGCGCTATTGGTGTTGGCACTTATCTTTGTGGTTAAGAGCAGTCTTCTGGCTGAGAAACTGGAATTGGATGAAGACCAATTGTGGTCTTACGCGAATCATCTGTACCAAACCAGAGAGTACTACCGCGCCGTTTCGGAGTATAATAGATTATTATATTTTTTCCCGGAAGGAACCCATAAAAAAGACGTTGAACTTCAAATAGGCAGGTCTCTCATGGCAGGAGGCCGAACAGAAGAAGCGATCAAGCATTGGGAGGTCCTATTAGATAAATTACCGGATGATCATCAAACCCCAAGAGCCAGAATCCTTTTAGGTATTTCGCTTTTGGACCTCAACAGAGCTCAAACATACCGCCTTAGAGAAAATAATATTAAAAGGGCTCTTCATCAGTTCGAAGACATTATCGACCAGACCCCTGAATCAAGTTATGTTTTTGATTTTAAATCTGAATGGGATAAAAAACCAGCGCAGGACTACAACTCCCCCTGGCTCGCGGGAATACTTTCGGGAATTCTGCCCGGAGCGGGTAGTTTTTACGGCGGTCGCTACATCGAAGGCAGCTACGCTTTTTTTTTCACCACTTTATTCATAGCGGCAAGCCAGGAATCCTTTAAAAACAAGCGGCAGGATTTGGGAGCTTTTTTCGGAGTCTTCGCCTTCGCCTTCTACGGAGGAAACATTTACACCGCCATCAACAGCGCACACAAACTCAACGACAAGCAAGATGAGGATTATCTCACAGGGTTAAGAAAAAAACAGGGTATCTGGTTTATTCCCAGTGGCTTAGGAGTCCAAGGTCGTTTCTGATTTTAAATATCAAACCGCTATGAACCATAACACAGTATACGCATGGAAAGTTTAAGTCTAAAAGAGCAGCAAATAATTCTCGAGGAAGAAGCTAATTTAAGCCTTTTGGTGGCCCACAACTTAAGGGATACTCAAGATACCCGTCAAAACCAACTTATCGGAGAGGTTATTACGCTTAGGGATTCGATCACCGATTCCAACAGCGATGACCTACCTCAAATAGCCGATCAGATGAGCCGGCTTAACTCCATCATTCAGCAAAGAAGTCAACTCGATAGCCGCCAGATCGACCTGCTCAACCCCTATTTCGGCAGATTAATCTTAGATGAAAATGGCCTAAAGCGCGATTTTTACATCGGCACGAAAATATTTCGTTCCGAAGACGGCAAAATCCAAATTGTCGATTGGAAAAGTTCGCCGATCAGTGTTCTTTATTTCCGGTACGGTGAAGGAGATGAATACGAAGAGGAAATCGGCGGGAAATGGATCGAGGGTATGATCGAGTGCAAAAGGATTTTAAAAATCAGCGACGGGAAACTTTACCGCCTTCAGCAAGGCGAACTCGCATTGCTTTTAAATGACGCCGGCAAATGGGGAAAGGCTCAAACGTCCCACCGACATCTACAAGGGGGGGTCAAAAAGGCCATCAGACCTGACTCCAATGCTCTTTCCCAGAAAACAACTTTTGGTGATCATCAAAAAATCCGACGGGAGAAGTACCTGCCGGAAATCACAGCCCTGATCGATGAAAAACAGTTCAACTTGATCACCCAACCCCACTCAGGCATTGTCGTGATTCAGGGGACTGCCGGATCTGGCAAGACCACGGTGGCCCTGCACCGGGTCGCCTGGCTTTACGAACAGGATCCCAAGCGCTTCGATCCGAAAAAAATTCTGGTCATGGTCTACAACAAAGCTCTCGCGAACTATATTTCAAAACTTCTTCCATCAATCGGCGTGGAAAACGTCCGAATCGATTTTTTTGAAAACTGGGCCGCCAAAATCCGCTTGAAACTCTTCGGAAAATACCTGCCTCAGCAACACTGCGAATTGACTCCCGTCAGCGTCATCCGCCTAAAACGCCACCCGTCCATGCGTTCGGTGTTGGATGATTACTTCAACCGCCTGAAGGATCAATTTTTCATGTCAATTAAAGAGATTATAAATCAAAGGCAGTTAGAAAATTTCCCTTTAGAACAGCTTGAAAGAGGACCATTTATAAAAGGGTTATATCTTTTTTCGGATTGGATCAAAGGCCGCCGGATGATCGACTCTCAACCATTTAAGTATGGAGCCGAGTTTGAAAACCTTTTTATGAAGCTTATTCAAAACCAGATAGACATCGAACAGCCTCTGAACAAAGCCTTGATTCAGCTGTGGGATGAATTTTTCTCAGATTTCAGATACCTGAAAGATCATTTTGGCCAATTGGCTAACAGCGATTTTTCTGAAAACCAGTTAAGTGAAGTGATTGACTGGTTAAAAAAACAATATCTATTAAGGCAGGATCAGCCGTCAGTCAAAAAAAAATCCGAGGAAGAAGCCTTGTTTGAAATCGCCACCCTGGACATCGAGGACGATCCGATTTTACTATATCTATACCAAAAGCTGATCGGCCCCCTGCCCGCGAACAAGGGCGCGACTTTGAGCTTTTCTCATCTTTTGATCGATGAGGCCCAGGATTTAAGCCTGATCGAGTTGGAGGTGCTTTTAGCCGTGGCTGAAAAACCCGAAAGCATTACCCTCTGCGGGGATGAAAATCAGCAGATGATTCAATATAACACCCAGTGGGACTGGGACCGGACTTTTGAGCTTTTGGGGATTGCCAACCGGAAGATTGAACCCCTCAAGGTCAGCTACCGCGCCAGCATTCAGATTATGGATTTTGCGCTGGGAATTTTAGAGACTTCGTTGAAAGAAAAACAAATCAAGGCCGAGCGGGAAGGGCCTCCGGTCGAGCTTTTCGAGTTTCGTCACCAAGGCGAAATGATCGGTTATTTAAGTGATTCGCTGAAAGAATTGGCCGCAAATGAACCCGATGCCAGCGTCGCGGTCATTTGCAGCAAACCATCCGAGGCCAAGAGTTACTTCGAGGTACTTGAGCAGATGGAAGTGCCCAGCATCCGGCTGGTCATCGATCAGGACTTCAGTTTCACCGCTGGAGTCGATATTACCGAAATCAAACAGGTCAAGGGGCTTGAGTTCGATTATGTCGTGCTTTTGGACGCGGATACCCAAAACTACCCCTTAAACAGCTACTCAAGATTCCTTTTGCATATCGGAGCTACCCGCTCAGCCCATCAACTTTGGATATTAAATTACCGCCCCACCTCCCGGGTAATTCCCAAGGACAGGTTGATCATCAGTGAAGCCTAAACCCTTTTTTAAACAATTGCATTTGACAATACTCCGCGGACCTCTTAACTTTACCTTGATAAGCTTCAAAACCCAACCCGAAGCTTTTTCATAATGCTTAATTTACAATCAGCATTCCAGCAATAAAAAGCCAAGGTGGCGGAATTGGTAGACGCGCACGGTTCAGGTCCGTGTGAGCTTAGCTCGTAGGAGTTCGACTCTCCTCCTTGGTACCATATCTTATTAATTCAACAAATTATATAGTTTTCGGTCTTTACTTCATCCCTGTGTCACGCAGTACGTTACGAACCGATAGAAAATGAAAATCCATTCCTATCTTTAGACTGTTGCGTTTTTCAAAAACGATTAAAGGATCGTTTTATCACCATACATATTCTTAAGAAATGGACTGTCTTTTGTCCGTTATCGCTCTTAATTTACTAAATTTCCAGATTTTGGACGCACTTCTCCTTAAGAAACCAACAAAACAAACTTTTTTAAGTTGAAGGCGAAGGCGTTCGGATTCAATTCCAGTTCGGTTTTCAGTCTCCCGAGATACCTTGCCCTGTGGAATCCATACTGCCGCTTCAAGATTCCAAAACAGCGATCGTACTTTGAGTCTCGACTTTTCGTTCCATGAGGCATTTCCTTTGGGTTGTTTTGATCAGGCAATATCATTTAAAACAACTATCTGTGTTTTCTCCCATGCAGAGGTCTTTAATCGTTTTTGATGCGAAAGTATTTTGGTTACAGCCGCTTGGAACTGATTATAATCGGGTATTTCAACGCGGGGTCTCAAGAAGATTCGAGGCTCCCACGTTAAAGGTCGGGGCAGCACTGCTGGTAGGTCTGGATATCGGACGGTTTCTCATACCAGGACCGGGTTTTATTGACCAGATGGACGATCAGAAGCATGAGAGGGACTTCGACAAGCACGCCAACCACGGTTGCCAGGGCGGCTCCCGATTCGAAACCGAAAAGTGAAATCGCCGTCGCCACCGCCAGTTCAAAAAAGTTGCTCGCTCCGATCAAGGCGGAAGGTCCTGCGACGCAGTGTGGCGATTTGACAAAGCGGTTTAGGAGATAAGCGACCCCGGAGTTGAAAAAAACCTGGATAATGATGGGGATGGATAACAGGGCGATGATGACCGGCTGACTTAAGATTTGGCTGCCCTGAAAGCCAAACAGCAATATCAAAATGACTAAAAGGGCGCATAGGGAAATTGGGTGGAGCGCCTTGAGTGTTTTACGCAAAGCCAGACCGTTTCCTTTTGAAAGCAGTAAACCTCGCCAGACATTAGCGATGAACAGGGGTACGACGATATACAGGACGACCGAAAGGAGCAGCGTTTTCCAGGGAACGAAAATAGAAGACAGACCAAGTAGAAATCCCACGATTGGTGCGAAAGCGATCACCATAATCAGGTCGTTGACGGCAACCTGGCTTAAGGTGTAATTGGGCTCTCCCCTCGAAAGGTTGGACCAGACGAAAACCATGGCCGTGCAGGGCGCGGCAGCCAGAATAATCAGGCCAGCGATATAATAATCGATCTGTTCCGCAGGCAGAAAAAGCCTAAAGAGCATATCAATGAAAAACCAGGCCAAAAGGGCCATCGAGAAAGGTTTGACGCACCAGTTCACAAAAAGGGTCACGCCGATTCCGCGCCAGTGTTGTCCTACGTTTTTCAAGGCGCGCAGATCGACTTTCAAGAGCATGGGAATAATCAGGATCCAGATTAAAACCGCGACCGGGAGGTTGACGCTCGCGACTTCCAGCGAACCAATCCAGTGGAAGAAGGTGGGGAAAAAATCACCCAGGAAAATCCCGACGGCAATACAGAGCCCGACCCAGAGTGTCAGGTAGCGTTCGAATAGACCCATAGTGTTTATTCAATAAGCTGGTAGCGTTTTATTTATTAAATCTTGAAATGTGAAACCAGTTCCTTTTGTTCATCGGCCATCTGACTGAGGCTTTCGGTCGTGATTTCGATTTCCTTGATCGTTTCTGTCAGTTCGTTCATGGCCACGGCGTTGCTTTCGTTGGTTTTGGCGTTGCCCTGGTTGAGCTCGGCGATTTTGACGATCCTTTCGTCTTGAACCACGCGGTCCTTGGCTATCGATAGAACCTGTTGGGAAATTTCACCGATTTGACTGATCAACTGATCGAGCACTTCGCTGGTTCTGTTTACGACTTCGCTACCCTCTTTGACTTTTTCGGAACTGATTTTAATCAAACTATCGATCTCGGTTACCGAGGCCCCACTTTTTTCAGCCAGATTTCTGACCTCGTCCGCCACCACGGCGAACCCTTTGCCAAATTCACCGGCTTTGGCCGCTTCAATAGCCGCGTTTAGGGACAAGAGGTTGGTCTGATTCGCTATTACCGTGATGACATCTACGATGCCGACTATTTCCTGACTGCTTTTGGCGATTTGCTGGATGGAGTCCTTGGTTTGCTCGACCGCTTTGGTGCCTTCGAAGGCGTCATTTTCAACTTGCTGAGTCAAATCACTAATATTTTTGATATTGTTGCTTATTTCGCTAAAAGTATTCGCGATTTGATTGATGCCATTTGTTGTCGTTTCAGCTGTGTCGACCGAGTTGTCGATGCCCCTGTTGATTTCTTCTGAAACGGTATGGATTTGTTTTGTTGTAGCTGAAAGCTCAAAGGAGGATGTGGCCAGCTTTTCAGCATTTAGATTGATATCGCGTAAAACTTTTTGAAAAGACTCGATCAATTTGTTGAAGGCTTTAAAGGTCTGGCCGACCTCGTCGTCGAAATTCACATCCAGTGTTTTTGAAAGGTCGCCACTGGACTCGATATATATGGCTAATTGTCTGAGTTTATTGATGGGTTTTGTGATGCCCATGACGATAAAAAGACTGACGAAAAAAGAGATTATTATCGCCAGGACGGTTAACAATATGATGGCGTTTCTAAAATCGACGATATGTTCCGTGATGGTCGCCATCTGGTTTTGAACGTTTTGGAGCTGTCTGTCCGTAAAGGGTTTTAAGACTTCGGAAAGAGAGGCGGCGGCGGAATCGAAATCACCCATCGCTTTGTTGCCGACGGAAGGGCCCCCCTCGACATAGCCCCGCGCCATTTTCTTGCCCATCTCATAATAGTCGTCAACCCTGGTGGTTAAGATTTCTAGTTTTTTAAGTTGTTTCTGGTCGCCTTCGATCGCGAACATTTTCTCGAATTGTTTGGCATCTCGCATAACGCTTTGGTAATGTTTCTCAGCTTCGTCGAAACCGTCGTTTAAGCCGTCAAGCCCCCTGGTGGCCGAAATATCAGTCAGCCATTGCTGGATCTGGACAATGTTTTTATCCATGTCCATGGACAACAAGGCGAATTTGATATTTTTATCTTTGGCCTCAATGGTAGAATTCAAGATCGAGTTGCTGATAAAGACGGTCCAGACACTGATGCCGATCATGATCATAATTGGAATGATGGCACATAAAGAGATTTTGATCCAAATTTTCAAATTGTTGAAAAATATCATAAAATCCGCCTTTGTTTAGTTGATTAAATATAAGTTAATATGTATATATTTATGTTTTATAATACTTAAAAAATCGTTAGTTGATCATACTTATATCGCTATGTGAAGTCCATATCTTTAATTAAATATTCAATATCTGGGGAGATAAATCAATTTAAATTAATTTTCTGGTAAATATGTAAATTAATTTGAATTTGCGCGTGCTTGGCCGCGATGAGGTTCTCGGGAACTTGTTTCTTAAATTAATAGGTTAATCGGAGGGTTAAAACGGTTGGAAAATAACTTTAAACAACAAGCTTCTTTAATAAATCTGATCGAAAAACGAGATGGCGGAGGAAAACAACATCACTTACATTTCCCCAGGAGTAGAGTGAATCAGAAACAGCTTCCTTGGCCTTCAGTGCTTTCAACGCCGATTTCGCAATCGTGCGCCTTTGTATGAATTCAACGCAAAGAATCAACCTTTATCAAGGTCTCTGAGCCTCCTATTTTCAACCGCTTCTGACGATTCCTTGTTGGCGATGCCGATCCCCGCCATCAGATGAGATGAAAAATCTCCGACCGTCTCACGAACATCAAAACGCGTTGACTCCAAAAAGCTCTCTGGTTTTGTTATTTTTTGCGCTTCCGGTATGGTAATCTCTGATTTCATGGGTATTTCTTCTCCATTGGGTTGATCTCGCGATCAAACCTTCGGGGAGTAATGCCTTTATTACTTCCTCAGATCAATTTCACGCATAAAACTTTACACTACCCCATCACGGTTTCTTCCTTTTAGCGACGACCAACAGATTGACCGCTCCAAGGCCGATATTATGCCGGTCGAAATCAAAATCCATACTCAAATCGATAAATTGATCGAAGAGGTGACGGTCTTTTGTTATTTTTGCCAGATTCTCCGGTTGAATATTACGGGCCAAAGCGCAAGGTCCCCCCATTTCAAGGATCTCAAATCCCTCCCGCGTTACCAAATTGGTAATTTCATCGACCCGAAATGCATAATCAAAGGGAATCGATTTACCTTCTTTATCCAGAAAAGCCTGGATATTTTTCGGCCAGATTTCAACGCCGTTTTTTATCAGGCTTCTGGCCGCGTAAAAAGTCTCCAAACTATCGTCAATCTTCGTGGGCAGATAGCCTTCAGAAAGCTCATGATCGATCATGAAGGGCACCAGGCCATTGCGGTTTGAAAGCATCAACAAAAGAAGGTTCTTGGTCACCCGGCAGAGTTCCTTTATCGCCTTGTGATGGTTTGGGTAACTGTAAGAAACCGGCGCGTCAAAGGATAAAGTCATCCCGAAATCCCTATCTTGAAACCTGGAAAGATCCGCGACCGTGCCTTCGACAAAATCGATATTCCTGATATTATCTTTTTCAGCCGATTTTCTGGCTATTTTAATCATTTCTTCCGAGATATCCAGATGGGTAACCGGATAACCCTCTCTCGCGAGGGGAAGTGAGTACCTGCCCGTTCCGGCTCCGGCGTCAAGAATTTTGGTTATTTCATTTAAACCAAGGTGTTTTTTTACTATGTTTTGAGCTATGGCGGTTTGCACGATGACAAAGGGGAATTTTTCCTCTCTCAGGAGTTCTTCCTCCGCCATTCTTTTTCCCCAATATTGCCGGGCTGTCAACTGGTCTGAGTCTGGTATCATCTTCTTCCTGATATCGCTTTACGACAAAAAAATAAGCGGGCAAATAATTTGTAGGTACGATACAACGCAATGCAATTCAACGCAATGTATTGTTCGTTTGAAACGTTCAGCGGAGCTAAAGGGAGATCAAAGCAACAGGAATCCGGATTCCGCGAGAAAGGAATAGGATTTACTCCAAAGTCTCAGGCGAGCCTTGACGGCTTTGGGTGCCTTTAGTTGATCGGATAGCCTTTTTCTTTCACTGAAGCCGGAGGATATGAGCCCATGTTATTATTCGCCAGGCCATTCCGGTTCCCCCTTATTAAAAGTCAAACCCTACATACCGAATGACGATAGAAGATCATCGATTTCGTTTTGGGATGTCCCCGCCATCTTCCCTGGCTCAAGTCGGTTGCTGTCTTCTTTCGCTTTGTTTTTGATGGCGTTTTGCAGTTTCTTGATGGTGATGTTGAATTTCTGGTCGGTGATCTGGTCTTCGGAGAAAAGCTCCATCGATTTAATGACCTGTTCACCCAGGATCTGCGCGATTTTCTCGGCCTGCTTTTCATCCAAATCAGGGATTCGTGGAATCACGCATGCCGCGAGTCCTTCGATTAAATCCATTTGCCTTTCTTTCATGTCTTGGTAGTTGTTATTGACCGCGTCCAACTCCTCGGCGCATGCCTTGATAATCCCCTCAAGCTGGCTGCTTTTTTTCCTGATCTCGGATTGATTTTCGAAATGCTCCAGCCGCATCTCGAACTGTTCGATCAGGGAGGTGACGATCTTCAAAGCGATTTTTTTTTCTTTTTCATCGCCAGGCGTATTGCGGATCAGGATGGCGACCTTTTTATTGTTGGACGGAATCGCAGTGTAGGTTGACTGCTCCAGGACTTCCCCTTTATCAAGTGTTTTCGATAAGATCATCTCGTCCAGGGACGAC
>JAOUME010000244.1 GCA_029881655.1 Deltaproteobacteria bacterium
AAGGTAACCTTGTCGCCCTCATTAAGGGTTTTAAAGCCGGCTGAATTGATGCCTGAATGATGAACGAAAACGTCTGCTCCGTTCTCCTGCTCGATAAAGCCATAACCTTTCTTCTCGTTAAACCACTTTACTATACCATTAATCATCGCAACTCACTCCTAAATATCTTATAGCTCCAAGCTTCCGACAGTCACTCTTGATAAATGACACTTTCTTCCAGATTGAAAACTATCTCTAGTTAAAATAACCCTCTTAATTAAAAAAGAGATTCTCTCAAAAATGTATTTTCGCAAAATTAATATAAAAATGTAAATGACTATTTTATAATTTCAGCGTGATTTCCTTTTCTTGTGTAACTTCGATTCTAATAACGAAATACCGAAACCCAGCTGCTCTTTTTGACATCAATGACGGCCTGATATTCAATCAGGTCATATCGCCTTTTTATGCCTACACAATGATCACTGATCCATCTCAATTAATACATTTAATTTGGAGTGGCCGGGATTTTGGACTTCCCCAGCAACCCAGGACAACCTCCGCATCTTCCAACTGGTCTTTAAAATCAGCGGAGCGGGGAATCATTGTTTCTGGATATCACCGATACTTAGCTTTACAGCCTTGATAAAACTAAATACTTCATTTCTCCCTGTTTTTTATAGCCCCAACACCCATTTTATAGCCTTTATTAAACATACTGTCTCATTTTGTCCTGTTTATTATATTTATACCTGATCTGTCGCATTTTGTCTCTTTTTGACTTGACCCCTCTAGACTCAGAATCAACATCACTCCACGCCCTATAATTTTATTTAGCCTATTATTAATCAATGAAAAGAGTAATCAATATTATTAATGATCTCTCCCGAGGAATAATTTGAGTGTCTCATTTTGTCCCAAATAAAATTAACCGGTAGTTTTTTTAGGCCAAAAGTTAGCGCAACATACTGTTTAATTTAATATATTATCTTTGGCACTGATTTGGCAATTGTAAACTTCAATACAGCCATTATTCAATCAAGGGGGATTATGCGCAACAACATTCATTTGGATCAAGAAAGGCGTAAACAATTGGAAAAAGCTTTTATACCGATTGACAGAATGCTAAACAATCAATTGGTTACGGTAGACCTTTGGGAATTTATGATTCCAAGCTGTAAGGAATTGTTAGTTCCCCTAAAAAAACTGAAAAAAATTTTCGCCAAGCACGAACTGTTTTATTTTGAGGATGCCGTGGACATCATCACAAAACTCCTAAAAGATGTTTTAAGAGGTAACGTCAGCTGTTTCTTCGGTTTATCCAACTCATTAAACATCTATCTCGTATTAAGAGAAGCGGTACAAAACTACACCACCGATGAAAGTCCACACCCGAGTTTTGACAGCACAATGGTGGTTTTCTCAAAATGCTATCCGGAGCAGTATCCTGAATTAAGCGAAATTATGTTTTAAGCCCTCTCCCAAGTAAGATTCATCCCCTTATCCAGTATTGTTCATTGATTCTTAGAGCAATACTGGATTTTATCTAAAAAATCCCCTTTATTTTAACTTTGTAATCCGTTTTGCAATCTTTTTAAATAATGAGATTGTTAAAACACCTTGAGCGTTTTATAATGTCGCAAACAGGAGAATCATCTTATTGGGCCAATAATTAATACCACTTCAGCATGAATTTGATCCAGAACAATCAACCTCTGAACGGAAATCTAAAGCCTGCGCCCCCTGATCTTAAGGAGACGTTAAGTTTGCTCGCGTTTTTGGGTGCCAGCCTTGAAGTGGACCGGATCGTTTTTTTATATTCACCCCCGAAATTCAATTCAGCGCCTTTTATCCATCAATGGACAAAAACCGGTATCGCGAAGGCGGTTATAAGTGAAGAAAGGTTCAACTGGTGGTTTAAACGACTCCACCAGGTGGACCAACTCACTTTCCAGAGTAGCGATGACTTTCCGGATTCAGCCCAGGTGGAAAAATTATATTATTCGCGAAATAACATCCGATCTCTGCTGCTTGTCGCCTTAAAGGCAAACGCAAACAACCTTTATGGTTTTATTTCGATCGAATCGATCAGCGAAACAAGGCCCTGGCAAGGCAAAGAAAGTGAACTTGCCGGGCGATTTTCAGAGCTACTCGATATAAAATTTACCCACAGCCTGGATCAGGTGGAGATCGCGCTAGAAGCTAAACAACATGAACTTAAGGAAGCCCTGATCATCCAAAATGAGATTTCAGACAACCTGCTAAAGACCACTTCTGAACTCAATGTCACCAATCGCCTCCTGCAGATGGAAGTTCTCGAAAGAAAAAGAATCGAGGCTCAGTTGCTCGAATCAAAAGATGATCTGGAGCTTAGAGTCAACGAAAGAACAAAGGAATTAAAGAGCTCAAACGAAAAACTCCTTTGCGAAATCGCCAAGAAGACAGAAATTGAAAATGAATTAAGAAAAAGCCAACAGCTCTATTACAGCGTCGTGGAGGGTCAGTCCGATTTGATTTACCGCTTTACGAACCATAACCGGATCACCTTCGTCAACGAGGCTTTCTGCCGTTTTTTTGACTGTGGGAAAGAGGAACTCCTGGGAAAGAATATCTTTGATTTTATTCCCCAATCAGAACAAGAACAACTCAATCAAAAACTGAAGAACCTATCTTATAATCATCCGACCACCCAGACGGAACATCGGTTAACCAAGCCAAATGAGGATGCGCATTGCTTCGGCTGGCATTTTCAATCGACTTTTAATGACAAACGGAAAATCACTGAGATCCAGGCGGTTGGACGCGATATCACTGACCGCAAGACCGCTGAAAGCGAGTTGATGCTTTATAAGGACCATTTGGAAGATGTGGTTAAAAAACGGACCGACAAACTGCTTGAAGTCAATCAGGTCCTTATCAAACAGGTCGCTGAAAAAATCGATGTCGAAAATTCGTTAAAAGAAAGCGAAGAACGATTCAGACAGTTGGCGGAAAATATCCCAGACGTATTTTGGATCAGCGAACTCCCCAGTCTGAAAGTGATCTACGCAAACAGCGCGTATGAAAAAATCTGGGAAAAACCCAGAACCGAACTTTA
>JAOUME010000245.1 GCA_029881655.1 Deltaproteobacteria bacterium
GGCTACTTTTTCAGAACCAACCTCTTGCAGCCTTGCCAATAGCCGTTGTTCTTTTCCACTTCCCCACCCGTCTTGATGAAACCATGTCCCACTGACAAGAACCCAATCTCCACTGTCCTTATCTTGAATAAGAGGACAGAGTGAACCGTTCATTCGTGGAAATGTAGCGACACAAGCCCAATCCGATTCAAATTGCTCAGAGGGTTTTTGTTGCCGGACTCTTTCTGCAAATTGTATACCTTGACGAAACATTTCTTTTGATTCTTGGGAATCCCAGCTAGACGGCAAAATGACTAAAAAATTACTCATTATTTTCGGTTTCTATTGTTTTTAATGCCGCGAGTGAATCCTTACAATTTTTCAGTACTTAAATGAAATACGCAAGAGCATGTTAGTCCTTGAAAAAATGGTAATCTCTTATATTTAATTACCAAAATAAATACATTTAAATGCTTATACGGTTGACTCCGGTTGGTCTTGTTAAGACTTCCAGCTTGCCCATGCCGCATCAGCCGAGATAGACTGAAAAACCAAAGCCGTTGTAAGTATGGGCTTTGGAAATTGGCACAGTGATGTCCATGTGCCGCCAATCTGCTCCACCTGGTCAACCGGAGTCAACCGTATAAGCATCTCCATTTAAATAACAAATTTTATTACTTTGAGGGGCTCAATCTACAAGAATGCAACAACAAGGAAACTCTGTCACGTACCTGACTGAGAATGAAAGCGGCAACAAAAACCAACCCAATTGTTAACAGAAAATTAACAACCCAGTGCTGATTACTTATTTTAACAAACAAATAAGTGTGAATTAAATAAACTTCCAAAAGTAACCCGTTAAAGGGCAAAGTTAATTTTCCAAGAATTTCTGGCATTCTTAATTCCAGGAGAAGGTAAACCGTCGAACAACACCAAATAATTAACAAAAAGTAATTATAGGAATTCACTTTCCATGTAATATTTAAAAATAGCATTACCGTCATAGCGCCAACCATAAGAACTACCCAATAGATTGGAGGAATACTTAACTTATTTCTTCCAGAATAGGCACCAAAAATAAATCCAAATATTGTAAGCCATAGGGCATGCCCCATGGGAATGGCATAGTGCAAAAATGAGAGGGCGCCAAGTGAGAAAAAAACATATGCGCTTGCTATGCCTCTTTTTCTATTGAAATATTCCAAGACTGGATAGAACACATAGAATAAAAGTAATAAAGTAAAAAACCAAAGACCTGCCCCATAAGGACTGTCATTCGGAATTTGGAACCATGTCAAGAACCCACCCAATCCAAAAAGATTAGGAAGCGTTTGCCAAGAGAACAGCCCGGAACGGTCTTGGTACAAAAACAATAGGAACAAAAATAAATTGATAACGCACAATCCAATTCCAAGACGACTTAGTTTTGCCCACCAAAAATCAAAATTAGAATAACCATATGAATATTTGGTCGACGTGAAAAACCCAGAGGAAAAAGCAAAAATAAAAAGTCCAACAGTCACTGGCAGCCATAAAATATTGTCTGGGAAATAATGGCCAGCAACAACTATAAAAATGGCCAAAACCTTAGCCACAGAGAAATTTCTACTAACGTCTCTAGAATTCATAAGGCTTAGCACTTCACTCATTTGACTGTCGAAGAGATAGGAAGAAGCGCACACCACTTGACCATTGGCTGAGATAATAATTGTTAGGCATGCTCTAAGTGTACCCAAAAACCTAGCCAAGATAGCTCGTCCGGCGATATAAGACGAAACTCCTTAGCTATTTTGGGACGGATAAAACTTAGCTTGCTTTGATCGAGTCGCCCAGTGGGTTTAAGTTCTTTTACATGCAATCTAGAGCTATTTGCTAATTCTTTATAGGTAGACACGCGCCATCTATTAGGAAACCCCTTATGACTATACATCAATGCATAGAGGAATGTAGGCCAAGTGAGAAAATCAAAATCTGTGTACCTATCTAGACCATGGCTTCTCAAGTCAACTTCATGTAAAGAGAGTCCGTCCTTCTTCAAGCAACGCTTAACATCAAACATTGTTTCCTTCAGATCGTTAACATGCTCAAGAACAGCACGGGAAATTATTAAATCATATGCATTGTTTGCCCCAGAGAGCCCATTCTTTGTAACTTTATAGCGTATGCAATGTTCATTAAATCCACTCGCTGGGTTTCCTTTTTCTTTAAATACCGCTTCAGCCCTTTTGCGTTCTTTCCCTCCAAGAGAGTTCAGTAATTGGACGTAAATATCAATATTTTTTTCTGACATTTTCGAGAGCGGAAACCTGTCAACGCAATGCACAGTTTCGGCTCCATATGCATAAAATAAAAGTGCTACACCCAGGATATCCCCTGGCCCGTACTCCAAAATCAATTTATTTTTCAAATACGATTCGACGTGCTCTATTTTTACCCCAAGTTGCTTCAGATAATCATCGAAGCACATAAAAAAATAATTTGCTACCTGAGAGCCGTCTCCTTCCTCCCCGCCTCTACCTGTCTGATGCGTTAGCTTGACATATAGCTTGGGGGCAAACTTAGCTAATTGATTAGACAAAAATGCCTTACAAAAAATGACAGCGTCTTTCACGGGATTTTCTGTGTACAAAGTCCTTCCTTCTCTCTCTAGCACATATTCGAGCAAGACCAAAATCCACACATCAAGTAAATTTCCTCTGCACTTTTTCATAGATGAAGCTGTAGCTTTTCACGATTTTCTCCCAAGAGCGTTCCTTGATGACATATACTTTTCCTCGCTTCACCAGTTGCTGCACACGCTCAGGATTGCGCAATAACTCTTCAAGCGTTTGGGCGAGAGATTCAACGTTTCCCGCTTGGAATAACACTCCCGTTTCCCCATCCCGAATGAGTTCGCGATGCCCACCAATATCACTGGCGACCACCGGCTTTTCCATGGCCATGGCCTCCAACGGTTTCAAAGGCGTCACAAGTTCGGTGAGGCGAATTGAATTTCTGGGATAAACCAGAAAATCGAATAATCCATAGACACCAGGAATCCGTTCATGGGGAATGCG
>JAOUME010000246.1 GCA_029881655.1 Deltaproteobacteria bacterium
ATTGAGGATACCGATCAGAGCCGAAAAGTCGATGGCGCAGTAGAAAACCTCATCACGTCCCTGAATTGGGCTGGTATCGATTTTGATGAAGGCATCGGCAAGGGAGGTGATCATGGCCCCTACTACCAGTCTCAACGACTTGATATTTATAGAAAATACATTGACCAACTAATGGATCAGGGCGATGCCTACCCCTGTTTTTGTACCACGGAAGACCTGGAGGCTATGAGAACGGAGCAGATCCTGAAAAAGCAACCGCCCCGTTATGACGGAAGGTGCAGAAGGCTGACCAAAGCTGAGTCCCAAGAGAAACTTAAGCAAAACATCCCCTATGTTTGCCGGATGAAGGTCATCCACTCCAGGGGAAACTATCAGGTCAAGGACCTGATTCGGGGAAATGTCAGTTTCAAGCCCAGCCAGATCGACGATCAGGTATTGATGAAATCCGATGGGTTTCCAACTTACCACCTGGCCAGCGTGGTGGATGATCATTTAATGAACATCACGCATGTCATTCGGGGCGAGGAGTGGCTTCCTTCAACCCCCAAACATCTTCAAATCTACGAATACCTGGGCTGGGAGCCGCCCTTGTTCGCGCACCTGCCACTGCTTTTGAATCCAGACCGCAGTAAGCTGAGTAAAAGACAGGGAGATGTCGCCACCGAAGATTTCAGGGAGAAGGGTTATTTACCCGAATGCATGATTAATTTTGTCGCGCTTTTAGGATGGAATACATCTGATACCAAGGAAATCTTCAGCCTGGAAGAACTGATCGGGGCTTTTTCGCTTGAACGGGTCGGAAAGGCGGGCGCGATATTTGATATCGCGAAATTAAACTGGATGAATCAGCAGTACTTCAAGCAAACGCCGATCGATGAAATGATGGGGTTGCTTAAACCTTATCTTCCTGCCGAAATTCAGGCATTTCCCCTTGAGCAACAGAAAAAGATGGTCGCGGTGGTGCGAGACAGCATGATGACCTTACCTGATGTTAAAGAAAGGCTTGCCCTGTTTTTATTAGAGAAACCCGAATTCAGCGCCGAGCTGGATCAGAAAATGAAATCTCCCGAAGCCCAAAGTATTTTCAACGCCTTTTTAGAGAAGGTTCAGCCGATAAGCGAATTGAACTCGGAGAATTTTCTAAGCCTTATGAAAGAAGTTCAAAAGGAAACCGGCATCAAGGGTAAACAGCTTTGGGGTCCGATGAGAATCGCGGTTACCCTGGTCGAACAGGGACCCGAATTGCCGTTGGTGGTCGAGATCCTCGGTAAACAAAAATGCGTCAACAGGATTAAAAGCCTGATCCTGTAACCTTAGAGAAACTTCATGATGGAGATTCACTGGTGGTTAAGAACGACTGCCGCGAAGATCATCTTTTGAACGCCGCTATCCTTTTCAACGTTGTTTTGCCCGGCTTTTTGGCTTAGGCATCGTTCTCTTTTAAGCGTGAAAATTCCGTGAAACAGTTTGTTTTACCCAAAATATTTTTTCGGCGGCTTTCACACGGGTAGTCATTCAAAACCGCTTGGACTTAGATCTGGGCGGACTTTAAAATCGACTCACCCTTACCCGTCCCCATTCCAGAAAATTTTAAACCGCACAAAAAAAACGGACCGATTAAGCTTAATCCCTTTAAAACCAAGGGATGATTGGCCGTGGGTCATTTAGGGGGAGCGTGGGTAAATGGGGAGGTGGGGACATCACCGGGATTCCAAAGGGTTTGCCCTTTGGCTGCCAGAGGCCTAAAAATAAACGGCTTGGACGGTACCGTAAATTTTTACGCGTGGAACTGAGGTGAGGAAAACAGGCCTCTCTCCCCAAAGGTTTGGTCGCGGGATCAACCAAATAAGGAGAAATACCCATCAAACCAGAGATTACAGTATCGCAAGCGCGGGAATTGATCAAGAATTCAACAAAACCAGAGAGCTTTTTGGAGTCAATTTGTTCCCCAGCCGGTTTCGCCCCGAGGTTAAATAACCTCACAAGCTAAGAGTCATCCCAAAATCCGCTTTGAGACCCGCAAGCAGTTAAGAAATGATACCTCTTGGAACGCTTTAAGGGAGTACCCAGTCAGGTCGCACAAAGTGACAGCTGTATCCGTTTGGGATACGCTCCAGATAATTCTGGTGTTCTGGTTCGGCTTCCCAGAAATCGCTCGCGGCTTCAAGTTCCGTCACCACTTTTCCCGGCCATCGGCCCGACTTGTTGATATCTTCAATCGTTCGCAGCGCTTCTTGGCGCTGTTCATCGGAAACGTAATAGATCGCCGAGCGGTAAGAAGCGCCACGATCGTTTCCTTGTCGATGGAAGGTAGTCGGGTCGTGAATTTGAAAGAAAAACTCCAATATCCGACGAAAACTGATCGTCTCATTGTCGAAGATAAGTTCGATCCCTTCGGCATGGGTGCCGTGATCGCGGTAAGTCGCGTTAATCACATCACCGCCGGTATAACCCACTCGGGTTGAGCTCACCCCGGGCAATCTGCGTATCAAATCCTGCATTCCCCAAAAACAGCCTCCGGCTAAAACCGCGCGTTCATCCGCCATGACGAGTTCTCCTCTTTGTCCTTTTACCCAACTTGAGATAAACCGAACTTCCTCCATTATCTTAGACACCTTAGACAGTCATCAGTATCTCATATTCCTTTTGTAAAAGATAACCCAAAATGAAAGCACGCCTCGCCTCGACTTTTTGGTCCAAATTACAATTTAACCAAATGATAAATTACAAACTGTATCCTGAGTTTAGGCCAGACAGTAATCTGAGCTTCCCCCAGAATCGTAGACTTCTTAGCTAGCCGTTAGCTGTATTAGTTTTGTCTTAATCTGACAATTATGTTTTTTTGATACTCTGTTTAGAGTTTTTCATGTTTTTAACTTAAACTTAAGGAGTATCAAATGAATTTTGAGCATAACTTTAATTTTGGAGAGAATAAAATAATCAAAAACAAGGTTGGCCTTTTAAAATTGGCCGAAGAGTTGGGCAATGTCTCGAGAGCCTGTAAGATCATGGGGTTTTCAAGAGATACCTTTT
>JAOUME010000247.1 GCA_029881655.1 Deltaproteobacteria bacterium
AAAGGTCTTGATTATTATTTCAAGTTTTATAATCTGGAAAGGCCCCATCAGGCTCTTGGGGGAAGAACCCCTGATGAAGTTTATTTAAATTAGCACACCTTAAAGACAAGGGAAAACTGTCTACTCAAAGGGGGCCACTTCAGGTCACTGGCGAGTTATAAGAAAACTTGGCCTGTATTATTGGCAGGTGATTGTGAAGGTGTTAGTGTTATTTTATGTTTTTTCAATAATTAGGAGTGGCAATGACAAAAGGAAAATATTTACTGGTCCTTATTCTATTTGGGTTGTCTGGGTGTCTTGGCATTAAGCCCGCGATCAATAAACACAGGGAAGTTGCGCATACCATTGAACTTGGAGACTCCAAAAAGAACGTACTGTCCACACTGCTTCCCACTCAAGAGAGTTTATGTGATACCTGCCGAAAAAGCCCCGAAAAATTTATGCGTGATGGAAAGAAGGTTGAAATATACTTTATGCGTACCGGTTGGACCCAGGATGGGAAAACATCAGACGATGAATTTACACCTTACGTCTTTACCGATGGGTTTTTGACTGGAATAGGATGGGAGAATTTAGGTGGTCCAAAAACAGAAGGACAAGTCCCAAATCAGGTCATAATTAATAACAATACACCACCATAGATTTTATAAATGTCAGCCAAGCAAACAAAAGGCGAAAGCCTTTATCCAATCAGAAATGGACAGCCGCAACTTATGCAATCTTTGGTTTGTTTTGTTGATATTTTAGGTTTTTCACAGCAAACAATCGAAGCTTTCGAAAACGGTGCTGCTGCGGACTTTCTTAGCAGAATCAGAAAAGCCCTATCATCAGCATTCAAAGGCCTCAGACGTGATGATGAACTTCTACAGCTTTTTCCTAGTTCCACTCTATATGAGGTGAAGGTTTTCACAGACAACGTTGTGTTAGGTTATCCAATTTCTGGAGTAAACTTTGGGGAGCCAGAACTTGTTGATATATTGCAGATTTTTTCAGAATACCAGCTTTGTTTGGCTGCCGAAGGGTTTTTGGTTCGAGGAGGAATCGCGTTTGGAGACCTGTACATGGATGATGATATAGTCTTTGGCGAGGCATTGATTGAGGCAGTGAAACTGGATCGGGGTGGTGGCTCACCAAGAATTTGTTTGGCCCCGTCTGCACTCGATCTTGCAAAGGAGCATTTAAAGGAGTGGCCAGAAATAAAGTCAACGCCCTATTATTCGGAGCTTTTACTAGATGCTGATGGTGAAGTGTTTTTAAACTATCTAGGACATAGTCTTTTCGCTTTTCCAGACGCATTTTTCCCTGATTTGATTGAAAATCACCGGGAAACAGTCATTAAAGGGTTGGAAAGCTATTGTGATATCCCTTCGGTAAAAACGAAATATGAATGGGCGGCTAGATACCACAATTTCTTTTGCACTGAGACAGTCGAAAGGTATCCTATCCCCAGTCATCCAGATGCTGATCCAGAGTACGGAGCAGCATGTGCAGAAATCCAAGAACTAGCATCGCAAGTTATCAAGCTGGAAGAGTACGCTTCTCAGCCTTCAAGGCTAAAATGAATTCGCTTCTTGGTCTTGAGTCCAAGCACACCTTAAAGACAAGGGAAAACTGTCTACTCAAAGGGGGCCACTTCATTGAATCCTACTGTTTGATTTGCGACGTCAATACAACCAATCGGAAGGGGGAGCAAATCGGTTACGATAAACTCAAAAGCAAATGCTCCAATAAAAAAAGTGTTTTATCGAAGACGTTGGAGGATGCGGATAATACAGAGAAAAAGACCAAAAAGAAGTAGCGGTAGACTCCCTACTACTCACAGTCATAAGGCTTTATCCAAAATAGATGCTTTCAAAACTTTGAGGTTGTCCATTTTCAGTTTTGGAGACTTATTTTCAACTCATTAATGCTTATTCCATCTTTGTATCGATGAATCATTGAATGACAGTTTGGGCAGATAGGACGTAGATCTTTTATTGGATCTAATTCATATTTTTCTCCGATACTGGCTATTGGCCGTAGGTGATGAACGTGAATGTATTCTTTTCCAATATCACCATACTTTGTTTCGAAATCAAATCCACATACGCAACATTCATAACCGTAGTAATCTAAACATTTTTTTCTCGCCAGTGCGTTTCTTTCATAAGTGTTTACAGAAATAGTATTTGTTGCACCTTCATAGTATTTTTCTGGTTCTGATATTTCTTCAGAGATAAGTGATGCTGCTAATTCGGTTGAAGTTTTAGTGTTCCGTCGGTTTGCTGAATTATAGTCAATTGGGATTTGCTGTAATAATGACAATAGATAATTGAACTGTTCATCAATTGTATCTCCCAATTTTGAAAGCACTACTCTTTTTCCCCAACTTTTTTCTCTTCCCTTCTCAACAACAGCTTTTTTAGGGTCTTCGAATTGGAACTTATCAATATATCCATTGCCCATCAGAGACCGATCAACTTTATAAGTTAGTCCAAATCTTTTTGTACCATCTATCCAAAAATTTCGACTTTTATTTTCTCCAGTAAAGCTACTATCTCTGTAATCAACTTCCATACCGTTGTTTTCGACCTCTGAAACTATCCTTTTTGTAATTTGATCAATATTTAAATTTCTCATAGCCATTGTATTATTTTATCCAAAATGGATTCTTTCAACCCTCACTTTATTCAAACAAAAACCATTAAAAGTGAAGTGGACCCCTTTGAGTAGACAGTTTTCCCTTGTCTTTAAGGTGTGCTAATTTAAATAAACTTGCTCAGGTGTTTGATACCCAAGAGCCTGATGGGGCCACTTCATCTCTGTCCATTTTTTATAAAACCCTGATCTGGAGATGCCTAAAAGCTCACATTGTCTTTTGATCGATACTGCCGTGTTTCCTGGCTCTATGTGGGACTTTTTATTATCATTTAAGGAGCGGAGACTTTTTTTTTAACCAGTCAAGCTCCATTTCCAACTGCCCGATCTTTTGATAAAGCCGATCATCATTCTGTTGCGTTTGCTGTGCCTCCCTCTTTC
>JAOUME010000084.1 GCA_029881655.1 Deltaproteobacteria bacterium
AAAATAATGAAGAGTTGTTCAAGCTTGATGGTTTTTTTCTTATTGATGACCGGAAGACACCGGGTCAAATCCTTGTTATGGCTATGGCACCGACTGACAAGAGGACAAACCACGCACTTTGGGTTGGCGGGCAGACAAACCAAGGCCCCCAACTCCATGAGCCCCTGATTGAAATCTCTTGGTCTGGCGTACTTAAGCATTTTCATGGACATGCGGTTAAAAAAATCTCTCGATTCTTTGGTCCTGATCTCCAGGCTCCAACCGAAATATCGGCTAAAAACCCGGGCTACATTTCCATCCAGAACGCTAAAAGGAGCTTCATAGGCGATACTTAAAATCGCTCCGGCAGTATACTCTCCGATACCTGGAAGTTTCAACAATTCTCCGTGGTTTTCAGGCAGTCTGGATTGATACCGTTCAACTAGAATTTCCGCGGTGGCTTTGATATTTTTGACCCGTCTATAATAACCCAGCCCCTCCCAAAGCTTTAGCAGTTCACGCTGACTGGCTGAGGCGACCTCCTTGATTCCGCGGAGATTCTCCTTCCAGCGTAGAAAATAGGGGATCACGGTTTCCACTTGAGTCTGCTGGAGCATGATTTCCGAAATCCAAATCTCGTAAGGATCATAGTTTTTTCTCCAGGGTAGATCTCTTTGATGGGTCTGAAACCAAGCCTGCAGATCCGCGACTGTCTTTTTTGCCTGAATATCGCTATGAACCAACATAATTAATGCTCTTTTTCAAATATTAACCAGGCTATCTTATAAAGACTGAAGCAAATCAAGAGGAGCCTTGATAACCCTTTTGGCGCCGCTTTCAAGCAGCTCACTTTCAGGTCTAAAACCCCAACTCACCCCAATGCCGTACATCCCCGCGTTACTCGCGGTCTTCATATCGATGGGGGTATCGCCCAAGTAAAGAAAATCGGCCGGTTTTTCGCTCATGATACCGGCGATTTCCAAAGCGGAAAAAGGGTCTGGTTTTCTAGGGTAGTTTTCCCTCTTTCCAAAAACCACCTCAAATTTCCACTTCCCTAAATACTTTTCAACGCATTTAAGCGTATAGACATGAGGCTTGTTAGATAAAACCGACATCTTCAGCCCTTTTTTAGCTAATTCGTCCAATAGGTCCGCTATTCCAGGATAAACCCGGGTTTTCACCCCCCAGTTTTTACCGTAATCATCCTTAAAAGCGGTCAGGCAGTCAGACATTATTTCAGGCGATTTTTTGTCTTCAGGTAAGGCTCTTTCAACCAGCACCCCTGCTCCTTCACCCACAAAATACCTGTATTGATCCAGATCATGCACAGGAAAACCCATTTTATATAAAACCCGGTTCAACGAATCGCACAAATCCTCCAACGTATTAAGCAGAGTGCCGTCCAAATCAAACAATACCGCTGTGTGCCGCATCATATTTTCCTGGCTAATTATTCGTTAATAGCTTATAATAACAACAAGTAGTAGTCAAAACAACCGACTCAAAAGACCTGGCCCCGAAATCCAGAATAGGGATTTTTTTTTTCTTATGCAACGTACCTTTTTAATACAACCGTTTATCATTTTTTTAGAATTAATCTCTTTTAAAGAGGATTTAATTTTGCTCAAATGTGACAACACAACCTGAATAAATACGGCGTAAATTATTCCCGGAACACGTTAACTCCATGACCGATCAGCTTTTAGCGACAGACATACCTCAAGATATCGAAGCCGAACAGGCGATCTTGGGGGCCATCATCTACAACAACGATGTCCTGGCCGAGACAGCCAGTATCTTGTCTCCCAAATCCTTTTTTTCTATCGCCCACCAACGAATCTTCAGGGCCATGTTGGAATTGGGCGACCAAAATATCCCCATCGACGAAATCACCTTGGGTGACGAACTCAAAAGCCTTAGACAACTGGATGAAATTGGAGGCTATAGCTACCTGGCGGAACTGATCGACTGCGTTCCGAGCTCTGGCAATATCCAGCAATACTCAAAGATCGTCCAGGAGCATTCTCTTTTAAGAGACCTGATTGAAACCTCGAGCGAAATCGCCAGAAAAAGCAGGAGCCCTGAGAAAAACATCTCGGAATTGCTGGCTGAAGCGGAAAACAAAATCGCCGAGATATCCTTAAGGTCAACCGAAAAAGGCTACCACTCCATCAAGAGTATCCTGAGCTCCAATTTACAGAGACTGGAACAAATTTCCGAGACCGCCGATGAGATTACCGGCATCGGAACCGGCTTTATCGACCTCGATAAAATCACGTCCGGACTTCAGCCATCGGATTTGATCATCGTCGCGGCCAGACCTTCGATGGGGAAGACCGCCTTTGCCCTCAACATAGCGACTTTTGTCGCCACGCCGACGAAGCACCGCGCGGAAATACAAAAGGAGGAGGAAAAAGGCGCGATCTTAATGTTTAGCCTGGAGATGTCAAAAGAACAACTGGTCATGAGAATGCTGGCATCAGAGGCAAAGGTCGATAGTCAAAAACTCAAATCAGGCAATCTGGAGCAAGATGACTGGAATAAGCTGGCCATGGCCACCGAGTCTCTCTCCACTGCGCCGATCTTTATCAACGATACTTCCAGTCTCTCGCCTTATGAACTCGTCAGCATCACCAAACAACTCCACAAGGAATACAAAAATGGCGTTTCCATGGTCATCGTGGACTATCTCCAGTTAATGAAACTCAACCGCGCCAACGTCCCCAGGGAACAGGAAATTGCTGAAATTTCCCGCTCCCTTAAAGGGATCGCCAAGGAATTAAATATTCCCGTAGTCGCCTTGTCGCAGTTGAACCGATCCCTTGAAAGCCGATCCGAAAAACGCCCTCTGCTTTCCGATCTTAGAGAATCCGGCGCCATTGAGCAGGATGCCGATATCATCCTTTTCATCTACAGGGACGAAATCTACAATGAAAATACCAACGACCGGGGCAAGGCGGAAATCATCATCGCCAAACACCGAAACGGGCCTACCGGAAAAATCGAGCTGGCTTTTATCGGGAAATACACCCGCTTCGCTTCACTGAGTAAACTCGAATCTCATGAGTAGCTTTTCTAACAATTCATCAAACCAACTCGAAAAAATACTGCTCGCGGTTCTTTCAGAGAATCAAAGGGAATCATTCCTTCATTATACCAAAATCCTGAAAAACTGGGAACTGATCATCGGGAAACCGCTCGCGGCTAAGACCTTCCCGCAAAAAATCGAAAAAAAAATCCTTCACGTCTTGGTCTGTGACGCTTCCTATTCGCATCACCTGAAATATTTCGAGGACAGTATTTTAGAGTTGATCGGGTCACCTGAAATCTGCGGAGAGGGGGCTGTCAAAAAAATCCAGTACCATGTAGGAGATACCGCCAAGCTGATTAATGATGCGAAAAAGGAAGACAAACCCCGGCGACCGCCAAAAACCCTTGATCCAAAATCCGAAGAAAAGGCCGAGCTGGTCTCAAACATCATTCGTGATCCAAAATTAAGGAAATCCTTTTCCTCCTTTATGAAAAAATCCCTTTCCTCTTTCAAAGAAAAAGATGAAGAAAATAACCAGGATTAAAAAACGTTTCGGACAGCATTTTTTGACCAACCCGGCCATCGTCAAGAACATCATCGAAGCCGCTAAGCTTTCAAAGGAAGATCATGTCATCGAGGTCGGCCCTGGCGAAGGGGTCTTAACCGAACCGATGCTCAATAGGGAGTTGGACCTGACAGTGGTCGAAGTGGATAGGGATCTTTCCGCCAGACTGGTTCAAAGATGGGCTGACAAGAAAAACCTGAAAATCGTTTGCGGGGATATTTTAAAACTCGATTGGGAAGAGTTGATCGATCAAAATAAAGAAAATCAGATTATATCAAATCTGGCCTATAACATCTCCACCCCCTTTTTTTTCAAGCTGCTGACTTATCGAAAGCGTTTTAAAAGCATCACCTTGATGCTTCAAAAAGAGGTGGCTCAAAGGCTCTGTCATCAGGGGGAAGGAAAAGACCTGAAAAATTACGGGATTTTATCAATCATCGCGGCGAACTGCTTTTTCGTATCACAGGTGCTAGATGTCGCGCCTGATGAATTTTATCCTCCCCCTAAGGTCCACTCAAGCGTAATCAGATTGATTCCCAACGGCAAATC
The DNA here is from genome assembly GCA_029881655.1 of Deltaproteobacteria bacterium. Classification (GTDB taxonomy): domain Bacteria; phylum SAR324; class SAR324; order XYD2-FULL-50-16; family XYD2-FULL-50-16; genus JAOUME01. The sequence goes on from JAOUME010000084.1 coordinate 4,125, forward strand.
AATACCGCGGGAAACGGAATTTTTTACTTTCGTCAAAAATATTTTTAACCACCGCAGACAAAAACTAACCAAACACCTCATCAAAATCAACCCGGAACTCTATCAAAGACTCTCCCTGTCTGATCAAAAAAAACTCGAACCGTTAAGGCCGGAGAACCTGACTCCACGACAGTACTTTTCTTTGTATTTTCATGCGAAAGTCGAATGAAAAACGATCAAAGCGTGTAATGCCCTAAATAATTATCCGAAAAATCACTGACCACAAAAGGAAGTAATTTTATCGCTATACTTCCTTTTTTGACCCAGATTTTAATAATCCTGCAGGCGGTTCCGTTCTTGTTGGTAACAGTGTTAACATCCTCGGCGAAGACGATATCTCCCGTGTTGAACTCCAAAAGCAAACCGTGGCTGGACAAAGGGTCCACCCTGAGAAATATTTTCCCGGGATCCGATTTATGTTGTTTGACCTGTCCGGCGTAGGCCACCGCTTCCTCTTCTAACTTATCGGGATCTTTGTATTTCTCCAGTGATCGGTCACCTATTACTTTAACAATATCTAATGACAAAATTAACTCCTTTTTAATGACGCGGCTTCGTAACGATCCGCAAGTTGTATTGAAGATGATCTTATATTAAAAGAATTCACAAGAGTTGTAAATTTTAAAACTGCTCCCGAAATTTAAGCACGGTCTTTTTTTAATTTAATCGGCTTGTTTTTTTCAGACTCAAGTAAGTTGCTCTAAAAGTCCAGATAGTTTAAATTCTAAATGATCACATCAAGCTTTTAATAAATTTGGTCAAATCATGGAAAACGAAAACTGCCACCTCTGCCAGGAGCCCCTTAAAAAAGGACAGTCTTTTTACGAAGACCACGGGGTCAAGGTTTGCCTTAACTGTTTTCGGGTCAAACCCCGCTGCCACAAGTGTAAATTCCCCTCCGAATCGCTCACCCAAGCAACGGGAGTCGGTTTGGTCTGCGAGTTCTGTCTGCCGGGCTTATCTAAAATTGATGTCTCGGTTTGTTATCTTTGTGGCGTTGAAATCTTGCAAACCATGTCTCATTACGCCGATCATGGTCAGGTGGTCTGCCAAAACTGCTTTAAGGACGCTAAAATCCGCTGTTTTTTTTGTCGATTCCCAAAAACACAGGATTTCGTCAATGGCTTGGGTGGCGTGTGCGAGTTCTGTGAAAAATCCCTGCTTCATCCGGGATTGGGTCTAGAGAAGACCATCGCGCCCTTGGGTCCCTTTTTAGGCAGCTTTCAGCATAAAATATCACTTCCACTTCAATTCAATTCGATGGGTTGGAACGAACTTCTTCTGGTTCAGATGGGAGAAAGCGGCGTTGAAAACAAAATCCGTTTTTTTGACGAGCTGATTTTGCATTGCTACCCGGTGTTTTACTTCGAAGGCAAAATCAATATGATTCCCAAGATTCAGGGCGAGTGGTTTTTACCTGTGTCGGCCAGTCAGCTTGTGGCTTCTGACCTCTGCCAAAAATACGACCTGCCTCACTTGCTCGGCAACGGCCCTTTCCAGCAACTTGCCAGAGGTTGGTGCCACTGGATCGGCTATTGTACAGCCAAAACTTTGAAATATAATAGTGTTGAAAAAAAACTCTGCCGCCATCCCGAGAATGGGCTGATGGGATCATTCTCCAAATTCCACGCCATGATGGAATTTAGAAGTATGAAGGAAATTTTAGAGTTCGGTCATGAAAACCTGAAAAATTTCGCCGGAAAATATCTGTGATTTAATGATGATTGACTGATAAACCTTTTTTGAGCTAATTTAGCGCTTGCTCTTAAGAATGTTTTGTCATTTTATCAGTTTTTATCTGGGACCGAGTTAAGGATATGGCTTAAAATTCATGCCTAAAAAACCCGCAAACAAAAGTGCCGCGTCAAAACAGATCGCCGAATTGCTCGACTATGCGAGCGTTCTTATCAAGGGATATTTTCCTGTCGAAGCTATTGCCTACTACCAGAAAAAGGGCAGCAAACAATTTTCCCTGATGGCGGATCACTTTGTCGAGAACACCGAGATCATAAATAAAATTATCGATTTATCCGATATCGAGTTATCTTTCGGTGACTTAGCAAAAGAAAGCAAACCCGCGTTATTCCCCTATCAGGTCAATAAAGATAAAAGCGACTCCAAGGAAATAAAAATTCTTATCGCCTCACCCGTCTTCACTCTGAATAAATTAACCGGAATCCTTGTTTTTTTAACTCTTTCTGAGTCCTTATCTTTTGGGGACAGCGAACAAAAACAAGTTATCGCCGTAACCGGAATCCTGCAGGCCGCTATTGAAAGCTTAAATAAGAAGAAAGCCACAAAAAGTGCACAAAGCACGAAAAACACGAAAAGCACCGAATCCCCGAAGCCTTCCGTTGAAAAAAGCGCGTCCAGACTTGACCTGTTAGACTATTCCAGTCAGGGTTTCCTGCTTTTTGACAAGGCATGCGAAATAAGACCTGAATGTTTTAAAATTCTCAAGTCAGTTTTTAATAAAAGCCCCGATGGAGTAAACGCGCTGAATGTCCTTTTTAGCTGGGGAATCCCCGTGAATCAAAACTCAGCCTGTTTCGACAAATCCCCTGACCTGGAAATGATCAAGGGACTTCTGGAAACCGTTTTCTTAAGAGTTACCGATATTGATGTTATTTTGGAATTATTTCCCCTTCAAGTTACAGTGGGGAAGAATTGTTACGCGATAAAGTACAGCTACATCAAGTCAGATAAAATTGAAGATGACTGTATCCTGGCCACCTTTAGCGATATTTCGGAACAGAAAAGATTGACCGACCAGCTGGCACGCGAGACTGAAAGAAAAAATATGATCGTGAAGGTCGCCCTGGATATCAACGGATTTATTCAATTAAAAAAAGATTTGGAGCAAACCTTTAGCCTGATCAATAATGAAGTAAAAAAACCGGTTACTGAAATCAACCTGAAATCAATCCTGAACGCTATCAACGCCCTTGAAGCAGGTGCCGAAATATACGAGATGAGAGATATTTCAGAACGGGCTGTGCTGATTGAATCTTATTTAAACCAATTAATCTCTGACAAAACGACTCCGGACGATAAAAACACAAACCAGATTAAAATAATGACCGACAGCCTGAGCGAGTTGTTTACAGATCTGCAAAACCAGTACTTAGAAACCCTGGTTTCCGAATCTCGAGCGCAGGGCAGCGCGGTTTATCAAATTTCTGAATTAAAAATCAATCAGGTTAAAAACCTGATTTTGGATCGGATTATTAATGAAGGGTTTCAAAAAGCCGAGAAACTTTTCGTTAAAAACTACCTGCCTTTTTCAAAATCAAAAAAACTCGAACAATTAACCTTCAACCGGGTCGACAGGGTCAAAACCAGGATTTGGGAACAAATCGTACCTGAGTGTCAAAAGCTCACCGAAATCATCGCGGAAGGCTTAAAAAAGCAACCCATCGGTGTCCTGTTAAAGCGTTACGCCGTCATTGCCGAGAACCTGGGTAAAAAACTAGGAAAGCAGGTTGAAGTGAAAACTTCGGGGGAGGAACTTGAAATTTCATTCCCCCGCTTTGAAGAACTGTTCAGCGGGCTGGTCCACCTGATCCGCAACGCCGTCGAACACGGTTTGGAGAAAATGGAAGAGAGGGTGTTTTTGGGAAAACCCCTCGAGGGAATTATTGCGATTGACGCGGATATTGATGGTAACGACAACCTGACACTTAAGATCGCGGATGATGGACGGGGTTTTGACCTGGAAAAAATCAAACAGACCGCAATCAGCAAAAATCCGATCGACGAAAAGGACAGTGAACAACTTACAAACGAGAAAACGCTCGAACATGTGCTGGATATGGGATATACCAGCAAAAACGCCTTCAGCGACACTTCAATCAAGGGTGTGGGGCTTGAAGCGGTTCGCGTTACCGTTAAAGAGCTCAACGGTACTTTTTTAATCCACTCAACTCCCGGGGAAGGAACCGCCATCACGATAACGATCCCTTTGGAGAACAGCTGATTTTTTTAAGCTTTTTTTAAAACCCGATTTGAAACGCAAAGTATTATTATGGAACAAGAATTAACCGTCATCGAAGTAAGAGACCTGATGCGCTCTAATCAAAACCTTCAATTAATCGACCTGCGCCCGTCAGAGGAGTTTCAAAAAGACGCTATCGAAGGCTTCATCAATATCCCCCTTAACAACCTCAGCATGAAAATTACCGAATTAGACGGCGGCAAACTGACGATCCTATTATGCGATGACGGCTCCTTAAGCCACCAGGGACTTTTGCTTTTAGAAGCTTGTGGCTTTAAGGTTCAGATAGTCAGAGGCGGGATTACGGACTGGAAGAAAATCATCCAGGTCTTAAATAGTTGATCGGAAAATAACCTTCGGTTATAAAACCACCCGATATTATTAACTGTTTTAAGCCAAAAAAAGGATCATCGATATCCCGCAAAGGGATGAAAGCAGACGACCGCTCCGGTCGAGGAGGTCGGAACGAACTCAAAGCCTTTGGTGATCTGCATTTGCAAGAGTTCTTTGGCGTTTAACAAATCAAAGATCAGCTGATTGTTGCTGATATCCGACATCGCCGGATAACCAGGCGAGTAGCGGGCCGACTTGGCTTTTTTTTCGCCGAAGAAAAGGGATTCCAGTCTTTGATTGGCCAGATTTGCCATATCCTCGGCAACCCGGTCTGATAATCCTTGCAGGTCCCAGGCGGACTCCTGGTCCTTCTCATCCTTAAATGCCCCGATCGCCTTTTCAGAGTTAATCCCCGCGGTCGAAATCTGAATTCCAATTACGTCCAGACGGTCAGAATTATAAAATTCAGCCGCATTAAAGATATCCTTTTTCCCTTCACCGATCACATCGTTAAATTCAAAGCAACCGATTTCCTTCTTCGTCTCGGGATGAAAAACGGTGACCTTGTTGCCGTTTCCCTTGCAGTAAAAAAGACCGTATGCCGCTAAAGGCGTGATCCAGCGACGCTCGTCAATTTTATTGATCCAATTTAAAAGCTTGTCTCGCAACTCCTGGTTGCTCACGCCTCTTTTCTCCTGGCTTTTCTTGCCACCGTACCGCCAGTTCAAGCTGAACAGCATTTTTTGATCCAGATGAGGGTAAAATTCGCTCATCGAAAAGCTCAATGTCTGAACTGGAGGAAAAGCCCCCTCAAAGGTCGGGCTGATCGAAAAATCGACCTTGCGCCTGGGAAGGGTTTTCAGGAGCTCATCGGTCTGTACCTGTCTCTTTTTCCCAGCCTGAAATGCCGTCAACAGTTTCTTTTTGTTCGCTTTACAAAGTTCGCTTTTTTTCTCCTTATCCATCAGGGAATTAATAATATTGACCCCGTCCATGGCCGAGTTGCAGTAAAACACGTTTTCCTTCATCTGATTTTCGTCCTGGATACCGGCCATCGCCACATAAGCCGCGTGCCGGTGGTTCACCGGCGCTCCACCAATCAGGATAGGGGTGTCCTCGAATCCCTGTTCCGTCATCATGGAGGAAAGCGTGATCATATGATTGGATGTTTGCACCAAAAGCGCCGACATCCCCACAATATCCGCCTGATGTTCTTTGGCGCTGTCGATGAAGCTCTGCAAAGGAACCTGAACCCCTAAATCAATCACCGTAAAACCGTAATTTTCAAGCAGGGTTTTTGCCAGATCCTTCCCGATGCTATGAACGTCCTGATAAACCGTACCCAAAACCACCACTCCTTTCTTTTTGGGCGACGTATCCTTTTCATTCGTGCCTCTCTTCATGTAATCTTCGAGAAAACCCATCACCTGTTTCATCACATCAGCCGATTTCAAGAGATGCGGCAGGGAAACATCACCGGCGGCAAATCCGTCTCCTAACTCCTGCATGGCCTTCATCAAATGCTGATTAATCAAATCAAGCGGTTTCATCCCGCCCTTAATAATTTCAGAAACCTGAGTTACGATCTTGTCGCTATAGCCAAACTCCATCCCATCCATCATGACGCTACCGGTCTCACGCTCCTTAAATCCATCCTTGATCTTCTGACAAACCGACTCCACAGGATCAAGATCAATATATTGGACTTTCTTTTTAACGGCGACGCCTTTTTTCATTTCGGCAATCTCCTCAAGCCTGGAAAAGGCGTCCATATCATGCTCCAAGACGATCTTCAACCCAATTTGATAATCCTCTTTCGAGAGGCTATCCACCGGAACATAATGATTTGGATTAACAATCGCCGCGTCCAGCCCTTCCTTTCTCGCCTCGTCCAAAAATACCGAGGTCAGCACTTTCCTCATATAAGGTTTGTTGGCTAGCCCGTTGGTGAGGTTACCGACACCGATGGTCGTTTTAAGATCGGGATGAATCCCTTTAATTTTCGCTATGGATTTGATCGATTCTACCGCGAAATTCATACCTTCGACCGATTCGGCGCCGATGGGAAAAGCGTTGATGTCGATCATGATTTGCTCCGGCTTAATGCCATGCTCCCGCTGGGCCTTATCAACGATCCTTTGGGCTAGATTAAATTTCTGCTCCGCCGTTACGGCCGGGCCTTTTTCGTCGGTGGTCAAAGCGATATACACTGGAGCGTGTTCCTTGGTGACTCTGGCGACAGCGTCGATCTTATCGAGACCCGGTTCGACCTCCTCCAAAGAGATGGAATTGATGATCGCCCTCCCAGGGTATGCCTGAATCCCTTTCTCCAATGCTTTAACGTCAAACGAATCCAACACCATGGCTCCCGGGAAATCAACTGTCTGGGCCTTGATGACCTCAACCATCGTATCGGCCGTGTTGACCAAGTTGGAATCCATGCAGACATCGACCAACTCCAGCCCTAGATCCTTAACCTGCTCCTTTAGCACCTCCTCCAGCGCGTCCTGATCGATCGGGCTTTGGCCTTCGACCGCGTCACGAACCTTCTTTGACCCCCGGACGTTGAGTCTCTCTCCTATGCGGATTAAACTTTCACTGCTATCTAACCTGATCGCGTTTTGCGGGCCTGAAACAAAGACTCCTGTTTCAATATTTCTTTTAAGTGGCTTTCTTCCTTTTGCGACTTCGGCCACCTTACTTATATGAGCGGGAGATGTGCCGCAACAACCCCCCACGATATTAACCCCGTACTCGCTGATGTATGTTTCGATGTGAGCCGCCATTTCCTCAGGTGTCAACTTAAAGACGGTCTTCCCGTCTTCTGACTGAGGCAACCCGGCGTTGGGAATAATCGAGATGGGCAATTTCGAATAACGGGAGATTTTTTTAACCGTCGGCAGCATCAAATCCGGTCCGATACTGCAATT